>JAZSKZ010000056.1:0-3153 GCA_045535135.1 Faecousia sp. | reverse complement strand
GGATCCATTTTCGTGATGTGTATACAGTATGCCACAATGGAGGCAGCGCCCGAGCCACGGCCCGGACCTACAGGGATCCCCGTTTCCTTTGCGTAGCGGATAAAGTCCCAAACGATAAGGTAGTAGTTTACATACCCCATCCGGCTGATGACACCGATTTCGTATTCCAGCCGCTCTTTATAGCTCTCCGGCGGATTCTCATACCGCTCCCGAAAGCCATCCATACAGAGCTTGCGGAAATATTCCTCATTGGTGTAGCCCTCCGGCACAGGGAATGCAGGCAGATGGTACTGATTAAATTCAAATTCCAGATTGCAGGCTTCTGCAATCTTTACTGTATTTTCAAACGCTTCATCCTGACCGGGGAACAGCGCCCGGAGCTCCTCCTCGCTCTTGAGGTAGAACTCCTCGGTTTGGAATTTCATACGGTTGGGGTCATCCACAGTCTTGCCCGTCTGGATGCACAGCAGCACATCCTGCATCGTGGCATCTTCACGGCGGAGGTAATGGGCATCGTTGGTAATCACAAGGGGCAGACCCGTTTCTCTTGCAATGCGGCAAATGCCTTGATTCACCACAGTCTGCTCAGGAATATTGTGGTCCTGCAATTCCAGATAAAAATTCCCCTCCCCGAAGATTTCGCCCAATCGCAGGGCATAATCCCGGGCGGCATCATAGTCTTCCATCATCAGGTGCTGGGAAACGCCACCTGCCAAACAGGCAGACAGCGCAATCAATCCCTCGTGGTGCTTACTGAGAAGCTCCAAATCCACACGGGGCTTTGTGTAAAAGCCGTGAAGGAACGCCTCTGATACCAGGTAGCAGAGGTTTTCGTAGCCCCGTCTGTCTTTGCAAAGGAGCACCAGGTGGTAAGATTCATTATCGATTCCGTGAATTCTGTCTTCCATGCCACGGCGGGCAACATAGACCTCACAGCCGATAATGGGCTTTACGCCTGCAGCCTTGGCGGCCTTATAAAAATCAATACAGCCGTACATCACACCGTGGTCCGTCAGTGCAATGGCAGACTGCCCCAGCTCCTTGACCCGATCCATCATACCGGAAATCCGGCAGGCACCGTCCAAAAGGCTATATTCTGAGTGCACGTGTAAATGAACAAATCCCATATTATGCCTCCTGCGACATTTGTACCAGTTTCTTCAGCCGATGATTCATTGCCGGCTTCGAGATAGGCGGCTCCATCAATTGGGCAAGCTCCGCAAGGGAGGATTCTGGATTTTCCTCTCTTGCCTTTGCCGCCTGCAAAAGCTTACCCGGCAGCTTATCAAGAACACCCCGCTGACGCAAGATGCGGATTGCCGCAAGCTGCTCCTGGGCTGCCTCCACAACCTTAGAGGTATTGGCTTCGTCGCAATTACAGCGGCGGTTTACCTCATTCTTCAGCTCCTTTTCCAGCCGGGCCTCCATAATGCCCATAGCAGAAATCGGTGCGCCCAAATAGGTAAGACAATCAGAAATCTGCTCGCTTTGCTTCATATAGAGTACGAAGGTACCAGCTCTGCGGGCCTGCTTGGGATAGAAGCCCAAAACCTCCTGCATCAGCGCATAGGCCTCCCGGGCCACGCTTCCGTGGGTGGTGGCAAGCTCCAAATGGTAGCCCTTTTCCGGGTCAGTTACCGAACCGCCTGCCAGAAAAGCGCCCCGCAGGAAAGCAGCTCGGCAGCACTCCTCCTCCACGATAGGGAGGTTAATGTGCAGTGCGGGGGTATTGTGGGGGTGAATACCGTAGGTATCCATAAGAACACGGAGTTTTTCCGGCTGGGTAATCTGAAAAATCAGCTTTCCAGAAGCGCCCTCCGGAGGGCAAATATCAAAGCCAAAAGAAAAGGCCTTGCGAAGCAGTTTCGGCAGCAGCTGGGCAAAATCCCGGCTTTCCGTAATAATCCGCACGCCGCTTTGGCTGAAGCTGTTGCAAAACAGCAGAATACCAAAGCATTCCGCTACTGCACAACAGGTTTTTCCGGGGATATTACGGCAAACCTCTGCCTTTGCGCCAGCCGAAAAGGATTGCACCACGGCCTTTTCCTCTCTTTCTTACCAAATTCGTACCTCCGGCTCCAAACGGATGCCGGACTTTTCAAATACCGTTTGCGATACCTGCTCCAAAAGGGAGCGCATTTCCGCCGCCGTTGCCTGCCCTAAATTTACTGCAAAGCCGGCGTGTTTTTCTGAGATTGCTGCATCCCCTACCCGGTAGCCCCTCAGGCCTGCCTGGTCGATAAGTGCGGCGGCATAGCCGCCTACCGGGCGCTTAAAGGCCGAGCCGGCAGAGGGTTTGTCGAGGGGCTGGGAGGCACTGCGCTTTGCCATCAGCTCCCGCATCTTTTCACGGATTTCCGCTTCCGGCGCAGGTGTTAAAGCAAACACGGAGGAAACCACCACGCCCCCCTCTTCCTCCAAGCGGCTATGACGGTAGGAGAAATCCATATCGCTGTTTAAAAGGGTGCGGACTGTGCCGTTTTTATCCATAACATCTACGCTTTCGCACACATCCCGGATCTCTCCGCCATAAGCTCCGGCGTTCATATACACGCCGCCGCCTACGGTGCCGGGAATGCCGTGGGCGAACTCAAGACCGGAAAGGCCTGCACCAGCGGCAAACACCGCCGCCCGGGCCATCGTTACGCCGGCGGCTACACGCAGACGGTTGTCCTCCAGCAATTCCATACCGTCCATACAGTCCTTCAGGCAAATCACCAGACCGGGAAGACCTGCATCCGGCGCTAAAATGTTGGTTCCTGCTCCCAATATACGGACCTCGCAGTCCAATAAACGGGACTTATTTATCAGCTCGCTCAATTGCGCGCTTGTTTTGGGAAAGGCCATAACCTCCGCAGGACCGCCAATGCGCATCGAGGTATGCTTACCCATAGGTTCATTATATTGCAGAAGAATTTCGGGGAATAATTCCCGGATTTTCCTTTGAAAATCATTAAAATCAGTCATAAACGCCTCCGGGTGTATGATTATATTCAGTATACCATACTATGCGCCGTTTTGCAATTCTTTCTATGAAAAAGACGACAAAAAAAGCGTGCCGCCTTTGTAGGCAGCACGCCGGGTTTTATGTAATTATTTCTCCACGATTTCCAGTACTTCCATGGGGCAGGCCTTTACGCAGATGCCGCAGGC
>JAZSKZ010000086.1:0-15503 GCA_045535135.1 Faecousia sp. | reverse complement strand
GAATTCTTTGTAGGCGACAGGAAATGCCAGGCCGTCACGCTCAACTTCTTTGCGGGTGATGGTGCAGCCCACCTTCATTTTTGCATTAATGGCCTTTACTACCCGACTGAACATCTCCATTTCCCGGTCGCCCATTTCTCCTGCCCGGACCGAGGATGCTGTTTTCATATTGTCCTGGAGCATTTCCATAGAATTCATACCCGAAAGCACGCAGGTAACGCCCGCCTGATCCCAAAGCCACCGCAGCGCCCACTGGGCCGGGGTGTGGCCGGCAGGATGGGCGGCAAATTCCGCCTTGGCGCTCTCCGGCAGGAGATTTACAAGCTTGCCGCCCCGAAGCGGCTCCATAATAATGACCGGTATGCCCTTTTCTGCGGCGTAGTTAAGTCCCCGCCGACCTGCCTGAGAATGCTCGTCCATATAGTTATACTGGATCTGGCAGAAATCCCAGTCATAGGCATCCAAAAGCTTTATAAACATATCGGAATTACCGTGGTAGGAAAAACCGATTTGCCGAATAGCACCGGCCTTTTTCTTTTCCTCCAAAAAGTCCAGAATACCCAGCTTTTTAAGCTTTTCCCAAGTCTGCACATCGGTGAGCATATGCATTAAGTAGTAGTCGATGTAGTCTGTCTGCAGCCGCCGCAGCTGCTCGGCAAACAGCTTCTCCATACCCTCTCTGGATTTAATCAGGTAATGGGGCAGCTTGGTGGCGATATGGATTTTCTCTCGCACGCCGTTTTTCTTAAAAATTTCGCCCACAGCCGCCTCGCTGCCGGGGTAAATATAGGCAGTATCGAAGTAGTTGACACCGCCGTCAATGGCGGCAAGCAGCTCCCGCTCCGCTTCTGCCATATCAATCCCGCCGCCCTTACGGGTAAAGCGCATACAGCCGAAGCCCAAAAGAGATATGGGATTTCCGTATCGGTCGTTTCTGTATTGCATAAAACCCCTCCTTTTTGAAAAGTGTACCACAGACCACGGAGAAAATCAAGAAAACAGCGCATTCGCTCCTTTGCGAATGCGCTGCTGTTACCGATTTATATAAGCCTCAAAAATCGTATTAGCATCAACGAATCGGTCTGTATCCTTCGTACAGCCGAACACACCAACGGTAATAATTTCCCCATCCACCTCAAAGGCAGAAACCAAGCAGTAGCCTGCCGCCCGGGTAAATCCAGTTTTCAGCCCGATTGCACAAGGGTTATAGTAGGGTGTTTCCGGGCCTAACAGCAGATTCGTATTTTCCCAAGCTTCCACATAGGGGTTTTTAATATCCACCGCCTTCTCCCAGATGCCCGCCGTGCGTAAAATCATACCGTTACGCATAACCAGCTCGGCAATTTTCTGCATATCCCGGCTGGTGGTATAGTGATTGCTTTGGTGGTAACCGTCCGGGTTTGCAAAGTGGGTGCCGGTAAGGCCCTGTTTTTCCGCCTCCCGGTTCATTTCCTCCACAAACCGCTGGATAGCCGCTTTGTAGCCAAGATTTTCCTGCTTTGCCAGTACTCGTCCCGCTGCCGTTGCCAATACAATTGCCGCATCGTTACCGCTGGGTAAAAGCATCCCCTCAATGAGCATCTGCACAGTTACCCGGTCGCCCTTAGTAAGACCTGCTACCGAAGAACCGTCGGATACCAAGCTCAGCTCACTTCCTACCTCCACGGTATCGGTAAGATTCATAATTTGCATCGCTACATGGGCGGTAAACAGTTTCGTAATACTTGCAGGATAAATTCGCTGGGTTGCGCTACCCTTAAGCATAATCATTTGTCCTGTGCGAGGTATGTATAAAAATGCCTGTTTTGCCTTCAGGGAAAGCTGGGGCAGGTGCACCACCGGCTCCGTGGCTTCTGTTGGCTGCGTTTCTGGCTGGGTAGGTTCTGTAGTAATATCCGTCGTTGCCTCTGTGGTAACCCCGGTTGTAGCTTCCGTTGTAGGTTCGACGGGCTGTTCGTAAGGACGCAAAAAGGCACTGATTGCATAGCCGCAGCCAAACATAACTGCAGCAAACGTCAATATACACAAAGCGCCCGCCAAAAAGCGGAGAAAGCTGTTTCTTTCCAATGCGTCCCTCTCCTATTTTTATCTTATGCCCAGCATTATACACGACTTTTGGCCGTTAGTCCAGTGCAAAGGCAAAATATGTGGGAGCAGAAACATTTTCCACAATTGGGCAGTACATCCCAAAAGGCGTTTCTCCCGCCATATACACACTGCCGCCGGGCAGGTTTAGTGCATGGAATATATCCCCCAAACGGTGGGGATCTCCCAAAAATTCCGGTGCCGTAAACACGCCCTCCTCCACACTTCCTGCAAGGAGCCAGCCATCACCGCCGTAGAAATGCAAAAACTTTTCCAAAAAAGGCAGGGTATTTCCCACCTGCTCCACACCGCCGAGGGGCAGCAGTTCCTTCCGCCGCCGGGCGTATTCCTCTGCCGTAAGGGTTTCTGCCGGCAAAACACCGTTTCCGGGCAGAACGGCAATTTCTCTTCTGCCGCCGAAATCCCGGTAGCCCAGCTTTCTGTAAAAGCTGCGCAGGCTCTCCTCTCCGGGAACCAGCAAAGTTGCCCGACAGGATTCTGCCAAAAGAGTGTGCAGCTGTTTTAAAAGCCGGGTACAAATCCCCTCGCTCCTCCGTGCCTTTCGGGTGGCTACGGCATAGAGATACGCCATAGGCTCTCCCCGGCAAAAGCAGTGAAACCAGTATACTGCGCCAACCACCGCTTCCCCATCCTTTGCCGCAAGGCATTGGTAGGGCAGTGAAAAAAATTCATCCAAAAAACCGTCCGTATCGGAAAAAGCTTCCTGCCACAGCTCCCGCAGGGCAGGCTCATCTCCGGGCGTTGCTTTCTCAATAATCATAATTGTCCTCCAAGAGACAGGCCCAGGATTTTTCTATCATATGGTCCGGGCGGTAAGAAAGCTTTGCCTTTCTAAGGCCCTCAAGGCCCATATCATCCTCCCGGTTCAGCCACTGCACCTGCGGATACTTATCCCGCAAGTACCCAGAAAAGTAGAAATTGATGGCAGCATAGGCATCCTCTGCCCGGTTCAGCGCCTTTTCAAAGTGTACATCCATCATCGTATCCGACAGCAAAGATGCCATACTCATCGCCACGCACACCCCGTCTGCCATCAGGGCATAGCCCTCCATTTGCAGCTCCGTTCTTTTCTCCAAAGCCTTAAAAATAGCAGCCTTTTCCATATGGTAATCCCCATCGGGGACTTCTTCCTCTTTCTCCCGATACCAAGCTTCCACCATCTCCCGAACAAGGTGCACATTCTCCCCCGTAATTGGCTGCGCCATATGATAGGGATGAGCCCCAAGAAACCGATTCAGGTGATTGCGCTTTTTCTGATATTTTTTACCTTTTAATTGAGAGAGGGAAGAAATATCATACACATAATCATACCCGTCCCGGTCGGTGTGGAAGCGAAAACGCCCGGGGTACAGCTTTTCCACCGTTTCGCAATCCTCCGGCAGTAGACCTGTCAGCCGCAGAGGAATTCCCCGCTGGGAGGCGTCTTCCATGAGGGCATCCAGCACCGGCTGCTTATCCCCCTGACCCACCGGAAAAAGATAGACACTGCGGCGGTTAAACTGAGAAAAAAACACCATATGTCCGTGAAGAAACGCTGCTTTTTGCCGCCCCCACAGATAGAGGTTTGCAAAGCTGTACTCACAGCCACGGTGTCCACAGTTTTTAAGAATTTTGTCGTATTTTTCTTTTTCATTCGGGTCAAGCGCTTTAAAATCTATCATTTTATCTCCTCTTTGGAAAAGCCTCATCCCCTGGGATGAGGCTTTATTTTACTCCTGCAACAGGGCTGCGGAAAGTGCCAAAATTGCCGGATCCTGCAAGCTATTCTCCATTTGCACACTGCCGGAGCCGCCAACATTTCGCAGACCGGCGGCGGTCAGTGCCGCTACGGTTTCCTCTGCCGTTAAGCTGCTGCCGTCAAAAAGCTCTGTGCGGCTGCCCAACACCCGGTGCAGCGCCTTTTTTACAAAGGGATAGTGGGTACAACCCAGCACCAGTGCATCCAGCTTGCCGATATGTTCTCCCAAAAGGCCACGCAAGTATTCGTCCGTTTCCGGGGAATCGAATTTCCCAGCCTCCACAAATTCCATTAAGTAGGGCGCAGGAATCAAATCCACCGTTGCCTTGGGATAAGGCACCATTTGATACATAAATTTCCGCTCCCGAATGGTTGCAGGGGTGGCTAGTACGCCGATACGCCCTTCTGGAAAGCGAGCTGCTGCCACACCAACGCAGGGCTCCACGCCGATGACCAGCAGCTGGGGGTATTTTGCTTTGATTTTATCCAGCGCCGCAGCTGTAGCCGTATTGCAAGCTACTACCAGCGCCTTTACTTTGCGAGATACAAAGCCTTCCGCCACGCCTAATGCCAAATCCGCCACATTTTCGGTGGTACGAGTCCCGTAAGGGGCGTTGGCAGAATCGCCAAAGTAGATATAGTTTTCTTCCGGCATTCTCTGTACCAGCTCTCGCAGGACACTGATGCCGCCTACGCCGGAGTCAAATACGCCAATGGGATCCGTGATTTTCGGCATTTTGGGTTCCTTTCCGGATAAGTCGCCTATGTACAGGAAAAAACCGCAGTCTTTTCCTGTTCGCATCTTGCCGGCGATACTCTTGACAAAGCGGGTGCAGTGTATCCCTCTGCCAAATGCAGTATGGATTTTGCTGCAGCGATCTGTCCGATAGTAGCTTATCCTAATTTTACTCGGTTATGCAAATTATTTGTCCAGGTGGACATTTAAATGGGGATAGGTCATCTCAATGCCGCGGGCATCGAAAACCTCTTTGATCTTCTTGTTGACACCGAAATAATTGCTCCAGTAGTCATCGTTATCGTTCCAGAACCGCAGAACATACTCTATGGCGTGGTCGCCATAGCTTTTTACAGCCACAAAGGGAGCCGGGTCTTTTTTCACCGACTCAAAATCCGCTGCCGCCAAAAGTGCCACCAACACCGTATCCACCGGCGCATCATAGGAAGCTGTTACCAATATCTCCGCACGGCGGGTACCGTTAGCGGTATAGTTCACGATTTCTGCGGACACCACAGCGCTGTTGGGGATAGAAATGAGCTTATTGTCGCCGGTAACCAGTTTCGTATAGGTCAGGCCGATTTCCTTCACAGATCCGACCTGTCCTGCAATTTCCACCGTATCGCCTGTAGAAAAAGGATGGGTGTACAGCAGGGTAAAGCCGCCGAACACATTGGAAAGCAGATCCTGTACAGAAAGGGAAACCGCCAATGTGAGCACCGACGCCAGTGCCACAACGCCGGACACATCCACACCCAATCCGGAAGCCACCATCAGCACCAAAAGTGCATACAGTACAATGCGAATCACCGATTTGATAAGACTGTGTGCCACCTTTTCCATAGTGGATTTTTGCAGCATTTTTTCCACAATCCGCAAAATAACTTTAATGACTGTCAGTCCTACCAACAGCAGGATAATGCCGGGCAAAAGCCGCCCTAAAGCAAAACCCTGAAGATTACCTAATAATTTTTCCAACCACTGCTTCATACTTTTTCATCCTTTTGTTTTCTTCTGTATAATGGCTAACCCGTTGTTCACAAATTTGTTGCTTTTTATTTGCACTTTTGTAAACAAAAAAGTTTTCCCGTCTTGTACACTATAGGCACAGGCAAGGTTTTCTTCTACGCCTGAATGCAATTTTCTATCTCTCTTCTTTTTATTCCCTTGGAAACGCCCACTGTTTGCGCAGTGGGCGTTTTCACGCTTCAATCCAGTAAGTAGTTGCGTTTTTCTTTAAGCACACCGTTTTGGTAATAGAACCGGGGTACCCGGCGGGCAATAGTGCACAAAAATTCATAGCCGAAGCTGCCTGCTGTTTGCGCCAGCGTTTCCACATCAATGCGCTCTGTGCCGCTCTCGCCCACCAATACGGCCAAATCCTTTTCCGTAACATCGGGAATATCTGTTACATCTACCATCATTTGGTCCATACAGACTCTACCCAAAATCGGCGCCCGCTTGCCCCGCAAAAGCACATAGAACTTATTGCTCAAATTCCGGGGATAGCCGTGTCCGTACCCTACCGCTAAGGTAGCGACCCGGGTGCGCCGCACCGTAGTAAAAGTACCGCCGTAACTGATTTCCGCTCCCGGCTCCAACCACTTAAGATAGGCAATCTTACTGTACCAGCTCAAGGCCGGACGCAGGGAAAGCGGCGTTACATCCACCGCTCCGCCGGGGGTGATGCCGTAAAGCACAATGCCCGTTCGCACCATATCATAGTGCCGATCCAGCCGCAGAGATGCGGCAGAATTGTTCATATGGCGGATTTTAATATCTACGCCCCGCTTTGTAAGACCGTCGCAGAATGCTTCAAATGCTTGCCTCTGTGCTTCTGTACGACGCAGGTCCACATCGTCTGCCGTGGCGAAATGGCTGAATACGCCCTCCGCCTCCAAACCCGGCAATTTTGCAATCTCTACACAGGTTTCCAAGGATTCCTCATTTACAGGGAAGCCGATTCGGTTCATACCCGTATCCACCGCAAAATGGAAGGGTGTTTTTACACCTTGGCGGCAAGCCTCCTCCGAGAGTGCTATGCCTTCTGCCATTGTGAAAATGGCCGGGCGGATTTTAGCCGCCACAATTTGGGGATAATCCTCTCGGGAAATATGCCCTAAAAGGAGAATTGGGGTAGTAACCCCCGCATTTTGCAGCTCCAGCGCTTCCTCCACGGAAGAAACGCCGAAAAAGCGGCACTGGGGTGCAATGGCTTTTGCCACCGCAACAGCTCCATGACCGTAGGCGTCGGCCTTGACCACGCCGCAAATAGGCGCACCGGTACACGCCGCCACAGCCTGCAGGTTATGGCAGATCGCATCCAGGTCTACGTTCACAAAGTTTTCGTTCATACAATCCTCTCCGGGTTTTTAGTCGATAATCGTTCCGTCCGCACGGAAAAGGGGCAGTTTTTCAAGATATGTAAGCTCGGGACGCTTTTGCGCATCTCCTTCTGCCAGAATTGCCATACGGCCTACAATGATACCACCGGCCTGCTCTACCAGATTCTCCACGGCACGAAGGCTCTCGCCGGTGGAGATCACATCGTCTACGATGAGGATTCTCTTACCCTTCATCAGGGCTGCATCTGCAGTATCCAAAAACAGGGTCTGCTCTTTCTCGGTGGTAATGGAGCGCACCGTTGCGGAAAATACGCCGGACATATAAAGCTTGGGCGCTTTCCGGGCGAGAATATACTTCTTTGCGCCGGACTGCCGGGCCATTTCGTGAATCAGGGGAATGGCTTTTGCCTCGGGCGCAATCATATAATCATACTCCGGCGCTCTTTTGAGTAGCTCCCGGGCGCAAGCTACCGTCAGCTCCTGATCACCGAAAATAACAAAGGCACCAATCGCCAAATCCTCTGCGATTTTACACAAGGGAAGCTCCCGCTCCAATCCTGCGATAATCATACGATGTACCAAAAGTACCACTCCTTTTTATTGTTTTCCATCCTTTATTATATCCCTTACTGCCAAAAAGTCAAGGCAAGGTCTCCTTCTGTTGTCTATTTTTCTTTCTTTACAAAAAATTCATTTGCTATTTATGGAAAAATATCTTACACTATAGATTGTATATTTAATTAAGGAGTCTTTCTATGAAACTGGAATCTCCCTCCGTTCTCTGCGCCCGGGGTGTAGAGGCCTGGAATAAGGAAAAAGCTTCCGGCAACCGTCTTGTGCTGCTGCATACCCTGCCGGCAGTGCTGTTGCCTCTTTTGGTAGTGGCAGTAAATTACTTTTTGGACAAGGAACTTGCCGGCACCGGCGGTATTGCCGGCATCGGACTTCGCAGCAGTCTGGAAACTGCCAAATGGGTGCTTTCCACAGCGGTGCAGGTGCTTCTCCCCTTCTGGGAAATTGGTCTTTTATATGTAGCTATGGGCATCAGCCGCAACCAGCATCGGGACACCGACTCCCTGTTTGAAGGCTTTCGCCGCTGGGGTGCGCTACTTCGAATGAACCTGTTCCGCACCCTCCGCTATATGGTAGAAATCCTTTGCGGCACTTTCTTCGGCTCCACCATTTTTATGTTCACCCCCTTTTATGACAAGCTGGTGGGGAAACTCGGACTGATTGCCGAAAATCCCGCTTTGGAAAACGCCACGACAGAGGAGCTTTACGAGGCTCTCATGGCATCCCTGCAGCCTGTAGATATGCTGCCCTTCTGCATTTTCTGCGTCCTCGCCGTGGCGGTGCTGCTGATTCCCGTTTACTATCGGTACCGAATGGCAGACTACCTGCTCATGGACAGCGATACCCCAAAAGCAATGTCTGCCTTGCGGGAGAGCAGCTGGGAGATGCGGGGTAACTGCGTTGCCCTCTTCCGTTTGGATTTGAAATTCTTCTGGTACTACCTGCTGATTGCCCTCTCTCTGGTGGCAGCCTATGCCGATTTGTGGCTTCCTGCCTTGGGCGTAGTGCTTCCCTTTAACGAAGGCATCGCCGCCTTGCTTGCCGCCATTTTGCAGACCGTAATTTTGTTTATTGCCTATTGTCTGTTCCGTGGCCGGGTAGAAACCACCTACGCCTGCGCCTACCAGTCCTTGATGAAAGAAGAAGAAGAAAGGAGCGAAAGCCAATGCTGAAACGCCTCTCCCGATGCGTTCGGGAATTCCTGCCTGCCGCCATCCTCAGCCCCCTCTGTATGGTCGGCGAAGTTGCTATGGAAGTACTGATCCCCACCGTTATGGCAAAGCTTATCGACTACGGCATTGAAAAAAGCAATATGGGCATTGTGGTAAGCCAAGGCGCGCTTCTTGCCCTTTGCGCTCTGTGTTCTCTGGCTTTTGGTGTAGCCTCTGCGGTTTTTGCTTCCAAGGCATCTACCGGTTTTGCCCGGAATCTGCGCCACGATATGTATCACAAGGTGCAAACCTTTGACTTCTCCAATATTGACAAATTCTCCACCGCTTCCATCGTTACCCGTCTGACCTCTGATGTGGCGAACCTGCAGATGACCTTCCAGATGATGATCCGTATGGCCATCCGCTGCCCGATGATGCTCATTATGGCTATGATTATGGCCTTCCGTATCAGCCCCAAGCTGTGTGTGGTCTACTGCATCGTGCTTCCTCTGCTGGCCTTTGCCCTGTTTGGTCTTATCCGCCTTGTGCATCCCATTTTCTCCCGGGTATTCAAGACTTATGATAAGCTCAACAATGTTGTGCAGGAAAATCTTCACGGAATGCGGGTAGTAAAATCCTTCGTCCGGGAAGATAAGGAAACAGAGAAATTCACAGACACCTCCGGGAAAATCTACAAGGATTTTGTAAAGGCCGAGCGGATTATGGCCTTTAATAACCCCTTTATGCAGACGGCAGTATATACCTGCTTTATCGTTATCTCCTATTTGGGTGCCACCTTGGTGGTACAGTCCGGCAACAATCCGGAGGTTGGGCTGACTACCGGTCAGCTCACCTCTATGTTTACTTATACCAGCCAGATTCTTAACGGCCTTATGATGCTGTCTATGGTTTTCGTTATGATTACTATGAGTCAGGCACCGCTGCGCCGGACCTATGAGATTCTGGCAGAGGAGCCGGACCTGCGCAACCCGGAAAATCCTGTTTTCTCTGTGGCCGATGGCTCTGTGGATTTTGAAAATGTCAGCTTCCGCTACGCAAAGACCGCCGAGTATAACACCTTGGAGAACATTAATCTCCACATTCCCGCAGGCAGCACTGTGGGTATTCTGGGTGGCACCGGCTCTGGCAAAAGCTCCCTTGTGCAGCTGATTCCCCGCCTTTACGATGTGTACGGCGGCAGCCTGAAGGTAGGCGGCGTAGATGTGCGGGACTATGATATCCAAACGCTTCGGGACGCAGTTTCTATGGTGCTTCAGAAAAACACCCTGTTTTCCGGCACCATAAAAGAAAACCTCCGTTGGGGTAATCCCGATGCCACCGACGAGGAAATGGAGCACGCCTGCCGCCTGGCCTGCGCCCACGACTTTATTTGCGCCTTCCCCGACGGGTACGACACCCATATCGAACAAGGCGGTACCAATGTGTCCGGCGGTCAGAAGCAGCGGCTGTGTATTGCCCGGGCGCTGCTGAAAAAGCCGAAGATTCTGATTTTGGACGACTCTACCTCTGCGGTGGATACCCGTACAGACGCCTCTATCCGTCAGGCTTTCCGGGAAGAAATTCCCCACACCACCAAATTGATTATTGCCCAGCGTGTGGCTTCCGTGCAGGAGGCGGACTTGATTTTGGTGCTGGACGGCGGCAAGGTCGTGGCCCAAGGCACTCACGAAACTCTGCTTGATTCTTCCGATATTTACCGTGAGGTTTATGAATCCCAGACGAAGGGAGATGAAGAATAATGCCCCCTGTAAGATTTACCGGCGACGGTCGAAAGGCCAAAAATCCCAAAAAGATTCTGGGCAGACTTCTCTCCTATATGAAGCCCTATCGCCATACCTTGATCATTGTGGTTATCTGCATTCTGCTTGCCTCGGTTGCCCAGGTTGCCAGCAGTAAGTCCCTGGAGTATATCGTCGAGGACTATGTTCGCCCGCTGGTAGGTATGGAAAATCCCGATTTTATGCCTCTTATTCGGTTCCTCATTATGATGGCATGCGTGTATATTATCGGTATTGTTTCCAATTTCCTGTGTAACTTCCTTATGGTAAAAGTGGGGCAAGGCGCTCAGAAATCCATCCGGGACGCCCTCTTTGCCCATATGCAAAAGCTGCCCATCCGCTACTTCGACACCCACCCCGTGGGCGATGTGATGAGCCGCTACACCAGTGATATCGACACCCTGCGGCAGATGATTTCCATGTCTATCCCCCAGTGTATTTCCTCTGCAACCACCCTGCTTGTGGTCTTTATTGCCATGCTGACCACCTCTCCCATTCTGACACTGATCATCATCGGCACCGCCACCGTCATCCTGTTCGTTACCAAAACCATTGCCGGCAAGTCCGCCCGCTTCTTTATCGGACAGCAGCGGTCCTTGGGCAGTGTGAACAGCTATGTGGAGGAAATGATTCACGGCCAGCGTGTAGTTAAGGTCTTCTGCCACGAGGATGCCTGTAAAGAGGAATTCGACAAGCGGAACGAAACCCTGCGGCAAAATGCCTTTAAGGCCGGCTCATTCTCCAATATGATGGGTCCGGTAAATAACAATTTAGGCTACCTGCAGTACACCATTTTGGCTATCGTAGGCGGTCTGATTGCCGTTGTATCCCACGAAAAACTTCTTACTTTAGGTGCGCTGGCCAGCTTTATGATGCTGTCCCGTTCCTTCAATATGCCCATTGGTCAAATTAGCAACCAGATTAATGCCATTGCTATGGCTCTTGCCGGCGCAGAGCGGATTTTCGAGCTGATGGATGAGCCGGTGGAAGAAGACGAAGGCTATGTAACGCTGGTGAACGCCAAAATTGACAAAAACGGCAGCATCACCGAGTGTGCCGAGCACACCGGCCACTGGGCGTGGCGCCACCCCCATCAGGCAGATGGGTCTGTTACCTACACTGAGCTGCGGGGCGACATCACGATGTTTAACGTGGATTTCGGCTATGTGCCGGAAAAGACCGTGCTCCACGACATCACTCTTTACGCAAAGCCCGGTCAGAAGGTGGCTTTTGTAGGTGCTACCGGCGCAGGCAAAACGACTATTACCAACCTCATTAATCGCTTTTACGATATTGCCGACGGTAAAATCCGCTACGACAATATTAATATTAACAAAATCAAAAAGCCGGACCTACGGCGAAGCTTGGGTGTCGTTCTTCAGGAAACCCACCTGTTTACCGGCACGGTTATGGACAATATCCGCTACGGCAAACTGGATGCCACCGACGAAGAATGTATTCACGCCGCCAAGCTGGCAAATGCCCATGATTTCATTATGCGTTTGCCGGAGAAGTACGATACCGTTATTAACGGCGGCAGTCTTTCCCAAGGTCAGCGCCAGCTGATTGCCATTGCCCGGGCAGCCGTAGCCGACCCTCCGGTAATGATTTTGGATGAAGCCACCTCCTCCATCGATACCCGGACGGAGGCTCTGGTGCAAAAAGGTATGGACGCCCTGATGGCAGGCCGCACTACCTTTGTTATTGCTCACCGGCTTTCCACCGTGCGAAACGCCAACTGCATTATGGTTCTGGACCACGGCAAAATTATCGAACGGGGCACCCACCAGGAGTTGATTGCCCAAAAGGGCACCTATTATCAGCTCTACACCGGCGCCTTTGAACTGGAATAAAAGTAAGGACACCTTCTTTTGAAGGTGTCCTCTATTTTTATCTGGGTCTGCCGCCCGGGCCACCGCCCGTGCCTCCCGGTCTGCCGCCGGGGCCGCCCATTCCGCCACCGCCGCCTAAAACAAGGGAGCTCATGGTGAATGTGCCGAGGGTCTGACCACCCTCTACCGTGCCGTCGGTGGCGAAGCCGTTTTCATCTGCGTTTAGTGCCGCTCCGCCTGCCACTACGGTATAAGTCTGATTCAGCTGGATGCCCGGCGCTGTGATTGCAGCGCAGGCATAATTCTTTTGGGGCGTAAAGGAGATTACCACATTTCCCTCACTGTCGCAGACGGCAAAGGAAGTGCCGCCCTGCAGGGTTGAGAACGAGCAAAGCACTGCGCCCTGATTTTCCGCAGAGGAAAAGCCCTGCGCCATTCCTGCGCTTCCCAGAGCAAGCAAATATCCGCCGGTAACCTCCGCGCTTCCGTCATAGTCAAATGCGCCGTTTCCGCTGTTCGTCGGGCCACTGACCAGCACCACGCCACCGTAAAGCTTAATGCTGCCGTTGGAGTCGATGCCGTCGCCCTTGGCATCTACTACCACATAGCCGCCGCCGATTTGAATCTCCCCCGTAGAGGAGGAGAACATCCCCTGTCCCGGTCGGCCTCCCAGCCCGGAGCCGTCGTTGCCGCCGGCAGCATTTAAGCCGTCATCTGATGCAGCAACCGCCATTTTACCCCCGGAAATCAAAAGCCGGCTGGCCTCCAAGCCCTCATAGCTTTTGGTAACCTGCAGCTCGCCCCCGGAAATTTCCAAATCCGTATCTGCATGCACGCCATCGTCCCTGCTTGTGAGGGTAGCTGTTCCGCCGCTGATGGATATGGTCTTATTGGCGTGGATACAATCGTCCCCGGAATCTATATTGTAGATGCCACCGGACAGGTAAATATCCGACCCGGCCTTTATTCCTTTGCCGGAAGTGGTCTTTACGGTAATCGTAGGATTCTCGCTTTTGATAACCGTATGGGCCTGTATTGCGTCATTGGTGGCCTGAATGGTAATTTCGCCGTCTTTCAAATACATAAAGCCCCGGCTGCTGTCCTCCTCATTATCGGAGCGAATACCGTCTGTGCCGGCAGTGAGGGACAAAGTACAGGCCGTAAGCTTTACGCAATCCTTGCCGTTAAGCGCCACATTGGGCGCATTTACGGTAATATTGCCGCCGGTAATGACCAAATCATCCTTGCTGACAATGCCGTGCTTACAGCGGGCGTTTACGGTCAGGCTACCCGTTCCGCCGATTGCCAAATCCGCCCGGCTGAAAATCGCACCATCTGCGCCCTCTGCCGTATAGGTGTCTGCATAAGCTGCGCCGTCAGTCAGGGTATTTTCTCCCAAAAGGGTAAGAAAAACCTTGTCCCCGGACTTAATATAGATGCCCGGTCCGTCTGTACAGCTGATATTTGCACCGTCCAGCACAAGCTGCACCTTATCATTCTCTCCGGCAGCCACCACGATTGGCCCGCCAATGCTGCCGCTAAGGCGGTATACACCTTCCCGGGTTATGGTTGCACCCGGTGCATAGTCTACCGCGCCCTCAACCGTATGGGAAAGCTCCCGGTCCGTAAAGGAAAACTCCATTTTGGAAACATCTGCGGTATCTGCCCCCTCTACTGTTTCCGGATTGTTCACAGGGGGCTGGGTTTCGTTCCCGCCTCCACAACCGGCAAGGCAGAACGCCACACTCAAAATCAGGGCAATTATGCGCTTTTTCACAGCTCCTCACTTCCTTCAGGCGCTTCACCGATGGCAATTTCCAAATTTCCGTTGCGGCATCGGATTTTGTCCATAAATTCCTGGGTTTTCCCTATGTCCTTCATTTGCAGACGATACTGCAGCTTATAAAGGCTTCCCATATTTGTTGTTTTAATACGCACCAAACGGCAGGATTTTGTATAGGTGTCAAAAAGGTCTGTAAAGCTATCCTGAATATGTAGCTTTTCCGGCACAGTAACCGTCATTTCCTGCTCTCTCTTAACCGGAAGCAGCGACAGCACCACCAGCACCCCGCACACAATTACCGTAAACAGCAGCGCAAGTCCTATTTGTCCTGCCGCACAGGCAAGACCTGCCGTCATTGCCATAAATATCACAACGATATCTCTTGCTTTTCCGGGAACGGAGCGAAACCGCACCAGCGAAAATGCGCCCATTACCGCTACGCCTGTACCCACATTGCCGTTTACCATAAGAATAACTGTACAGACAATCATAGGAAGCAGCACCAGCGCTGTCAGGAAACTCACGGAGGTGCGGTTCTTTACCGCCGAGGCCACAGCAGATAAGCAGCCGCAGCCAAAGGCCGTGAGTAAGCAAAGCAAATAATCGGTAGAGGTAAGTGTTTCAAGAAATTCAGGCATGGTCATAAGCTCCTTCGGTTTTTATCATTCGCCCGTAGGCGGTTGCATATTTGGAAAAGCGGGTGGGATATATTTCCAATCGGCTGAGCGCCCCGGAAAGCCAAAGTGGCATCGCCCCATCGGTTTTTATCTCCAAGAGCACTTTATCCCGGGGCAGAAGCTCCTCACCGCCGGTGTGGCAATTTAGTGCCAAAGCTTCCCTGCGGAAGCGAATCGCCGTATCAAAGGTAAGGCGCAAGCCGCGGTCTCCCCCACTGAAATACGCCTCCCGCTCACAGGCAATAAACATTGCCGGCCGAGGGTAGCCGTAAAATTTCATCGCGTAGTCAATTTCCTCCATAATCTGCCCGGTGCAGGGCTTTTCGCCGCCTGCGAGATAGTCCATCGCCCGAAACAGAGGAATTTGCACCCGGCGCTTATAAACGACTCCCTTATACTTTTTCTTAATCTCCAAAAACACCGGGTCGTCCGGTTCGCTGATGCCGTAGCTTCGCAGACGAAGCTTCTCTTTATAAGCGCCCGCATCAATAGAGGACCGAATAAGCAGATTGGTGGGCGTATCCAAATATAAGCTGCACACTGTGCTGTTTCCGTGGCTGTCCGGCACTAGGTGCTCTGCCACCTCTGCAAGGAGCGCCGCCTGCCGGTCCCTTGAAATACAGTATTTCTTTTCCACACGGCGAAATATATAAACCGGCTGATCCATAGGGCCCCTCCCTTCCTTTTTTCCTGTGCATTATATCAGCCGGAACTTAACCGATGCTGAAAAAAAGCGCCAAGTCGGAGGCCAAGCGGTCTTAGG
>JAZSKZ010000032.1:0-11422 GCA_045535135.1 Faecousia sp. | reverse complement strand
GCTGTTGCGAACCCCGGTTTGCTTCCACCACGCCGAAGCCGGTGATACCGTAGCCGGGATCAATGCCTAAAATGCGCACAAATGCCACCTCCAAAAGTCGGAGGCCAAGCGGTCTTAGGAAGACAAGTGTTAACTACAACTCCTTGGCCCACAGAACGACATGGCTACGATCCGACTTGAAGCTGTTGCGAACCCCGGTTTGCTTCCACCACGCCGAAGCCGGTGATACCGTAGCCGGGATCAATGCCTAAAATGCGCACAAATGCCACCTCCAACAGTAATTTCTTCCATTATAGCACATTTGTTTTAGATTTCCTATCCTTTTTTTAAAAAAAGGAATGATTTCCGCTTTGTGGGAAATAATACCTCCAAAAGGCGGTGTGTGAATGTGGAATTCTTTTGCAAGACCCGAATTGTTGCCGGGCGGGGTGTTCTTTCCCAATTGCAGAAATTGAATATTCGAAAAATGCTTGTGGTATGCGACCCGTTCTTTGAAAAAAACGGTTGGGCAAAGCGGCTGACGGAATATGCCGGTGGACCGGAAACAAAGGTGTTCGGGGAAATTGTACCCGACCCCTCTTTAGCATTGGTGGCAAAGGGAACGGAGTGTCTTACCCGATTTTGTCCCGATACGGTGGTGGCGCTGGGGGGCGGAAGCGCTATGGATTGCGCCAAGGCAATGGTTTTCTTTTCAGAGCAATCTCCCCGTTTGGTGGCAATTCCCACTACCTCCGGCTCCGGCTCGGAGGTAACGGATTTTGCCATTTTAACCCACGATGGGGTCAAGCACCCTTTAATTGATGAAAAGCTCCGCCCGGATATGGCGTTTTTGGAGGAGGAGCTGCTGGAATCTCTGCCGCCGGGGCTGATTGCGGACAGCGGTTTTGATGTACTCAGCCACGCCGCAGAAGCCTATGTGGCTGCCGGGGCAAGTCCCTTTACGGACGCACTGGCAGAAAATGCCTTTGCCGGTGTGCTGCAAAGCCTGCCTGCGTCTTTTGCCGGAAATAAGGAGGTGCGGCTGGAGCTGCACTGTCAGGCTACCGGGGCGGGCATTGCCTTTACCCGGGCAGGATTGGGCTTGTGCCACGCCCTTTCTCACGCCTTGGGGGGATATTTTCACATTCCCCACGGGCGGCTAAATGCCATTTTGCTGCCGACAGTTATCGCCTGCAACACGGAAGCCCGGGAGAAATATGCGACCCTTGCCCGCCGGGCGGGCGTGGGAGCGGCATCAGACACTCTTGCGGTGCGAAATCTTAAAAACGCCCTTTGCCGATTGCGTCGGGAGCTGGGTTTGCCGCAAACCTTGGCAGAGGCAGGTGTTGCCCCCGGAAAGCTGTGGGAAAACCGGGATAAAATCCTGCGTGCAGCACTTGCTGATCCTTGCTGCGAAACCAATCCCCAGCCGGTAACGGAAAAAATGGCGTTATGGGTGCTTCGTGAGGTGGCGGGTGATGGGAGATAAGCTTCTGTCGGTGGGCTTGGATGTGGGAACGACCACAACCCAAATGGTGGTGTCCCGCTTATTGGTAGAAAACCGGGCAAACGGCTTTTCTGTGCCGGAAATGGAGATTGCCCAGCGGGAAATTCTATATAGAGGTGAAGTCCACTTTACACCCCTTGTGGGGGATAAGCTTGTGGATAAGGACAAAATTCGGCTCTTAGTGGAGCAGGAATATAAAAATGCGGGAATTACCCGGGAGCAGGTGGATACAGGCGCGGTAATCATAACCGGGGAAACCTCCCGAAAGGAAAATGCCAAAACCGTGTTGGAGGCGCTTTCCCACTTAGCGGGGGATTTTGTGGTGGCAACGGCGGGACCGGATTTAGAAAGCGTGCTGGCGGCTCGTGGCGCCGGGGCGGTGGAGAATTCGGAAAAGACGGGAAAAACTGTTTTGCATATGGATATCGGTGGAGGAACAAGCAACCTGTGCCTTGTAAGAAACGGTGAAATTATAGCGACAGGCTGTCTGAATGTGGGTGGCCGGCTGCTAAAATTTGATGACCGGGGTGTATGCATTTACCGCTCGCCCGCCTTATATTTTACGGAAGAAAAAGACCCGGTCCGTTTGGCTGAAATGATGGTGCAGGCGCTGGAAATGGCGGCAGGACTCCGCCCGTCGGGAGCGCTTTTAGAGAATTTCCTAACCCGGGAGGCCGGCGGTTGGACACCGCCGGAGGAAGTGCCGGTGCTGTCCTTTTCCGGCGGCGTGGCGGATTGTATCGCAAAGGAATTTCCTGACCTTTCCTTTGGAGATATGGGTCCGGTTTTGGGAAAGGCCATTAAAAACAGCGCCCTCTGCCGAGGGGAATATATTCTGGGACGGGAAACCATTCGGGCAACGGTTATCGGTGCAGGCTGCCACAGCACAATGCTCTCGGGCAGTACGGTCTTTTATAAAAATGTAACCTTCCCTATAAAGAATCTCCCGGTGGCGGAAATCACCCGCCCGGAAGAGATTTCGTCGGCACTCCAAAAAGCGGAGGGTACGGCGGTGCTTTCTCTCAGCGGAGAGGGAATCTCCCACTATGGACAGGTAAAGAAACTGGCGGAGCAAATTGCCGCAGAAGTACCCGGACCGGTGTTTGTGGCGCTGCAGGCAGATATGGCAAAGGCGTTGGGGCACTGTTTGTGCCTGTCCTTACCCCCGGATAGGCCTATTTGCTGCATTGACCGGGTGAAACTCTCCCGGGATAGCTTTTTGGATGTGGGAGCGCCGGTAGGGCCTGCGCTGCCGGTAGTGGTAAAAACCCTGATATTATCGTGAGGTGCAATATGAAATTAAAAACCACACTTCTTGGCAAAACCTATACATTTTCCGGCGTAAAAGAGGTGCTTGCCAAGGCAAATGAAGCAAAAACCGGCGATATCCTTGCCGGACTGGCGGCAGCCGATGCCCGGGAACGGGTGGCGGCAAAGGTGGTCCTGTCGGCGCTGACATTGGGAGATTTGCGGGAAAATCCCGCCGTCCCCTATGAGGAGGATGAGGTTACCCGTATCATTCAGGACGATGTGAACACCCCCCAATATGAAAAAATCCGCAACTGGACTGTAGCCGAGCTGCGGGAATGGCTGCTGGCGGAAACCACCACCGGGGCAGATATTGCCAAGCTGCGCCGGGGACTTACCAGCGAGATGGTGGCGGCAGTCTGCAAGCTGATGAGCAATCTGGATCTAATCTATGCAGCGGCAAAAATGACCGTAACGGCGCACTGTAATACAACCATCGGTCTGCCCGGCACGCTGTCCTGCCGCTTACAGCCGAACCACACCACCGACGATATTGATGGCATTACTGCCTCTACTTTAGAGGGACTGACATTAGGTGCAGGCGATGCGGTCATCGGCCTTAATCCCGTTACGGACTCTCCCGAGCAGGTGGGAAAAATCCTCCGCCGCTTCCGAGAAATTCAGGAGAAATGGGAGATTCCTACCCAAATCTGTGTCCTTGCTCACGTAACTGCTCAGATGAAAGCCGTCCGGGCAGGCGCGCCGGCGGACCTCATTTTCCAGTCCATTGCCGGCAGCCAAAAGGGCAACGAAGCCTTCGGCTTCTCTGCGGCAACTCTGCAGGAGGCCCGGGAGCTGCTGCTCACCGACGGCACGGCAGAAGGTCCCAGTGTGATGTGCTTGGAAACCGGGCAGGGCTCTGAGCTTTCCAGCAATGCCCACCACAACACCGATCAGGTAACGATGGAGGCCCGGTGCTACGGCTTTGCCAAGCGGTTTGCGCCATTTTTGGTGAACACGGTGGTAGGTTTTATCGGGCCGGAGTATCTTTACGATGCCCGGCAGGTAACAAGAGCAGGACTTGAGGACCATTTTATGGGAAAGTTTACCGGCATTTCTATGGGCTGCGACTGCTGTTATACCAACCATATGAAGGCTGACCAGAATGATATCGAGAATCTGGCAACACTGCTGACCGTGGCGGGCTGCAACTATTTTATGGGTATTCCCCACGGCGATGATATTATGCTCAATTACCAGACTACCGGCTTCCGGGAGACGGCGACTCTCCGGGAGCTGACGGGAAAAACCGCGATTCCGCCTTTTCAAAAGTGGCTGGAGAAAATGGGCTTTGTGGAAAACGGCAAGCTGACCGCCAAAGCCGGCGACGGCTCAAGCCTACTGTTTTAAGGAGGGGCTATGAATAAGGAAGAATTGCGTTCCCTCATTGCGGAGCTGCTGCAAAACAGGGAAGAACCTATGGTTAAGGGCAGCGACTACCGCCCGGCAAACCCCGGCCCGGAGGCAGTTGATACCCATTATAAGGATGGGGACTTTGTGGAAGATGTGTCTGCGCTGGACTTGCGAAAGCTGTATCTTACGGAGAAGCCCAAAGACAAAGAGGCGTTTGCCAAGCTGAAAGCACGCACGCCTGCCCGGTTGGGCAGCGGACGGGCAGGTCCCCGGTATAAGACCCTGACACAGCTTCGTTTCCGGGCAGACCACGCGGCGGCGCAGGATGCGGTATTTACGGAAATGCCTGAAGATTTCGGAGAAAAAAACGGTCTTGTATCCGTAAAAACCCGGTGTGAGAGCAAGGATATGTATTTGACCCGCCCGGATTTGGGGCGATGCTTCGATAAGGAAAACGAAGAAATTCTCCGCCGGGAGCTGCCCAAAGCGCCCAAGGTGCAAATTGTGATCGGCGACGGACTTTCCTCTGCCGCTATCCTTTCAAATGCAATGGACTGTATGGCGGCCATCCGGGACGGACTGAAGGTCCGCAATATTGAAACGGGTAAGGCAGCCTATGTCCACTACTGCCGGGTGGGCGCAGGCGATGCGGTAGGGGATATTACCGGGTGTGAAGTGGTATGTGTGCTGGTAGGCGAGCGGCCGGGCCTTGTTACCGACAAGAGTATGTCTGCCTATATCACCTATAAACCCCATACCGGCGTCAGCGAATCTTCCCGGACGGTGGTGTCCAATATCCACGCAGGCGGCACGCCGGCGGTGGAAGCAGGCGCATATGTGGCAGAGCTGATTGAGAAAATTCTCCGCAAAAAGGTGTCCGGCGTGGGGCTTCACTTGGAGGCGGACAGATGATACCTGTAAAAGTACTGGCAGTGCGGTATTTGCCTAATGCCTCCCCGGCGTTGTGCCGGGAGCTGGGCGTGCCGGAAAACTGCCCCTCACTGGGACTTCTTACTACCGACAGCGACGATGCCACCTATATTGCCTTAGATGAGGCAACGAAAAAAGCAGATGTACAGGTGGCGTACAGCCGCAGCTTTTATGCCGGAGCGGCAAATGCCTCCACCCCCTATGCGGGAGAGGTGATTGGCATTTTGGCAGCGCCCACCCCCGGGGCGGTACGCAGCGGTATGGAAGCGGCGCTCTCGGCACTCACACGCGTCGGTTTTGAGGAAGCGGGGGATGTGCCCTATCTTGCCTATACGGTAAGCCGCAGCGGCGCGTTTTTATCTAAAGAGGCAGGCGTGCCGGAGGGAACGGCCCTTGCCTACCTGATTGCGCCTCCGCTGGAGAGTATGTACGGCTTGGACGGGGCGTTGAAAGCGGCAGATGTGAAGCTTCAAAAGCTTTATGCACCCCCCAGCGAAACCAATTTTGGCGGCGGTCTGCTCAGCGGCAGCCAATCGGCTTGCGAGGCGGCTTGCGCCGCATTTGCCCGGGCGGTAGCCGAGGTGGCGGCAGACCCGAAAGGAGTATAAATGGAACTGGATAAAGACTTAAAGGCCCGGCAGGAGGCCCGGTGCTTGGCGCAAAGAGCAGAAAATGCCCAAAAGGTATTGCGGGATATGTCCCAGCAACAGCTGGATAAGATTGTGGCGGCTATCGCTGAAAGCTTCTGCGCCCACAGCGAGGAGCTTGCCCGCTTGGCTGTGCAGGAAACCGGCTTCGGAAACCCGGAGGATAAAGCTGTCAAAAACCGCTTTGCCTCCCAAAGGGTTTATGAAGCGGTAAAGGATATGAAAACCGTGGGAGTATTAAATCGCAACCCAAGGGAAAAGCTATGGGAGATAGGCGTGCCTGTGGGTGTGATTGCTGCCATTGTGCCCAGCACAAACCCTACCTCTACGGTCTGTTATAAAGCCATTATTGCGCTGAAAGCGGGAAACTCCATTGTTTTTTCTCCCCACCCCAAGGCACTGCTTTGTACCTTGCGGGCATCAGAAATTGTGGCAGAAGCGGCGGAAAAAGCCGGCGCGCCCAGAGGGTGCGTCAGCTGTCTGGGCATTGCCTCTATGGCAGGCTGTCAGGAGCTGATGGCAGCACCGCAGGTGAGCCTGATACTGGCAACCGGTGGTCCTGCTATGGTGCGCTCTGCGTATTCTTCCGGCAAGCCGGCAATCGGCGTGGGTGCCGGCAACGGCCCTGCCTATATCCACCACTCGGCAGATGTAGGACATGCGCTGAAATGTATTCTCCGCTCAAAAACCTTTGATTACGGCACGGTTTGCGCCTCTGAGCAGAGCATTATTGTGGAAAAGGATATGGAAGCACGGGTCAAAAAAGAGGCGGC
The DNA here is from genome assembly GCA_045535135.1 of Faecousia sp. Taxonomy (GTDB): domain Bacteria; phylum Bacillota; class Clostridia; order Oscillospirales; family Oscillospiraceae; genus Faecousia. The sequence continues at coordinate 4,925 of JAZSKZ010000032.1, read as the reverse complement.
AGGTCTGGGCTATTATTTTATGACCACAGAGGAAGCAGGGCTTCTTGCCAAGCATCTGTTTCGTCCTGACGGGACGCTCAATCCCCAAATTGTAGGCAGACCGGCTACGGAGCTGGCAAAAAAAGCCGGCTTTTCTGTGCCGGAGTTTACGAAGGTGCTGGTGGCAAGGGAGCAGGAGGCCGGACCTACCCGCCCCTATTCTATGGAAAAGCTCTGCCCGGTGCTGGCGTTTTTCGTGATGGACAGTGAGGATGCGGTGCTTGCGAAAGCCATCGAGGTGCTGACCCACGAGGGAAGCGGACACACCTTTGCGATGCACTGTGCAGATGAAAAGACGGTGGAGAAATTTGCCCTGCAGATTCCCGTATCCCGTTTTCTTGTCAACACCCCGGCGGCACTGGGCGGCATCGGAGAAAGCACAGGGCTCTTCCCGGCACTCACGCTGGGGTGCGGCGCAGTGGGTGGCAGCAGCTCGTCCAATAATATTTCCCCGCTGGATTTAATCAATATCCGCCGGGTGGCGTGGGATAGGGAGGACGAGCCCCTCCGGGAAGAGAATCTTGTGGATCTTTTGGCGGCAAAAATACTGGAAAGATTAAAATAAGGAAAGGGAAAAAGTATGAACACGAATTCTTTGGGAATGATCGAAACAAAAGGCCTTGTAGGCGCTATTGAGGCGGCAGATGCTATGGTAAAATCCGCAAATGTGCAGCTGGTGGGCAAGGAGCAGGTTGGCGGCGGCTTGGTAACCGTTATGGTGCGGGGCGATGTAGGCGCAGTAAAGGCTGCCACCGATGCAGGCGCTGCGGCGGCAGAAAAGGTGGGAGAGCTGGTATCCGTTCATGTGATTGCCCGCCCCCATACCGAGGTGGACGCTATTTTGCCCAACGGCAGACTCAGCAGCAATCCCCAAAATAAATAATGCTGTATACAGAAGAAAATGTCCGGGCGAATATCCGCAACCGGGAGGGAAAACGGGTCTACTATTTGGGGAAAGGGGATACCCTGACCAGTGATGCCCGGGACTATCTGAAACGGGAACGGATTGAAATTCTCCCGGCAGAGCAGGCGCGGCGGGAAGAAACGGAAATTTTAGGCGGCGGTTATGTCCGGGAAAAGCCGGAGGAGATGACCCACTTAAATGGGCAGCTTCTTGTGCGAAAAACCCACCCCCGCATTGCTTTTCGGGGCGCGGTGGATAGCTTGGAAGCAGAGCTTTTGCTGTGCGGCATGCACCTTCCAGCGCTCCGGGAAGCGCTGGAGGAGGTTCTCACCCTTGCCCGGGCGCCTTTGGCGGCGGTTGTGCTGGAAAAGGACTTGGGGGAGGTGCGTCTTGGGGGAATGGATGGGGCCATGCTTCGGAAGCGGAGCCATTTTCCTCAGGATTATTACGAAATCCCCCATTTTATGCCAGATTTTTCCGACGGAGAGGCTGTGCTGCGCTTAAACAGCTGCCGCTGCAAGACTCGACAGGCGGAGCTTTTGGCAGTAGATGCCTTTTCTGACCGGGACGGCAAACTGGTCCGCCGGGATATTGTGCAGGCACTGAACCGTATGAGCAGTTTCTTATACCTTTTAATGATTCAGGAAAAGGCAAAAAGCAGGTGATTGGATGGATGATAAAGCGCTCGATACTCTATGCGAGCGGGTGCTGCGCCGGATTTGCGTGGAAATGGAGGCCTCCGGCCGCCATGTGCATGTAACACGGGAGCAGGCGCAGACACTTTTTGGGCACGATTTAACCCCCCAGCGGGAACTTTCTCAGCCGGGACAGTTCCTTGCCCGGGAGCGGGTAACGGTAATCGGCCCGAAGGGAAAATTTGAAAATGTGGCAGTGCTTGGACCTGCCCGGAGTGAGGCACAGGTGGAGATTTCTCTGACAGACGGCAGAGTCTTGGGCATCACACCCCCGGTGCGGCTGTCCGGCATGGTGAAAGAAACACCGGGCGCTACCTTGCGGGGCGAAAAAGGGGAAGTTACTCTTTCCCGGGGCGTAATTGCCGCCCAGCGGCATATTCATATGACCCCGGAGGATGCTGCCCGATTCGGCGTACAGGATAAGCAGGTAGTGCGTCTGGAAACCTATACCCAGCGTCCTCTTGTATTTGGGGATACGGTGGTGCGGGTCAGCCCCGATTTTCAGACGAGGGTGCATCTGGATTTTGACGAAGCCAATGCCTGTGGCTTTCAGGCCGGGGACTTTGGGAGGATACGCCTATGAGGGCACTGCTTGTGGGAGCTGCGCCCGATTGGGATTTGGGGCATACCTATGTGAAAGAAAACTATGAGGGTGTGGTAATCGGCTCTATGAGCCTTTCCCAGCTTCTATGCTTCGGGCAGGAGGAGGTGCTCTCTGCATTAGCGGAAGGCAAGCCGGTTATTCTCTACACACCGGGGCTGCCGGAAGCACCGAAAAACCGGGCGCTGGCGGCAACTCTTGCGGCACGCCGTCGGGAACTGAAAAGCTGGGGCGTTTTATTTTGCGATGGCAATCAGAAAAAGCTGATTACCGCTACGGCGGCGCGGCAAATGCGGGAAGCAGGAAAAAGACCGGAAAAGGGTGCGGTGCTCACCCCCCTTGCCCGGGAAATTTTGGAGGGATTGCAGTGAATATCGGTGTTGTAACAGGCGCAGTATGGTCCACCCGGAAGGCAAGCTGTCTGATGGGTCAGACTTTTTTGGTGGTTAAAACCGACCGGGGTGAAATTGTGGCGGCAGACCATGTGGGCGCCGGAGACGGGGACAAGGTTCTTTTGGTTACAGGTACGGTAGCCTCCCGCTTTTGTATGGAGGCACCGGTGGATGCGGCGGTGGTTGCTATTATTGACCAGGAGGGACCCAATGTCCGTTCCTGATATTTTAATTTGGATTATGGCGGTCTTTGCGGCAATCGGCGCGCTGGATCGGATTTTCGGCAACCGGCTGGGGCTGGGCAAACAGTTTGAGGAGGGCATTTTGGCAATGGGCTCTCTGGCACTGGCAATGGTGGGCATCATCTGCCTTGCCCCGGTGATGGCAAAGCTTTTGCGCCCGGTGGTGGTGCCAGTATATACCTTTTTGGGGGCAGACCCGGCGATGTTTGCCGGCTCTATTCTTGCCTGCGATATGGGCGGTGCGGCGCTGGCACGGGAGCTTGCCAAAGACCCTGCGGTGGCGGATTTGGGCGGTGTGATTTGCGGCAGTATGCTTGGTGGGACAATTGTTTTTACCATTCCTGTGGCACTGGGTATTTTGCGGGAGCGGGACAGACCTTATCTGGCAAAAGGGGCACTGGCGGGAATTGTTACCATCCCGATCGGCATTTTTGCGGGCGGTTTGGTGGCCGGATACCCGATTTTGACGGTGCTGCGGAATTTGGTGCCCATTGTACTTTTGGCGGGGCTGATTGCCCTGGGACTTTGGAAAGCAGAAAAGGCAATGATTCGTGGCTTTACCCTGTTTGGAAAAGGTGTGGTGGCGGTGATTACCGTAGGCTTGGTGGCGGCTATTGGGGAGAGCCTTACAGGCGTTACCTTTATTCCGGGTATGAATCCCATTGAGGAGGGCTTTTCCACCGTGGGCGCTATCGCCATTGTGCTGACAGGTGCGTTTCCACTGGTGTTTGCGGTTACAAGGATACTGCAAAAGCCCCTTCTCCGTGCAGGCAATCGGCTGGGCATTAATGAAAGCGCGGCGGCGGGTATGGTGGCTTGCCTTGCCAATTCTATCGCTACCTTTGGCCTTGTGAAGGATATGGACAGCCGGGGTAAGGTGGTAAGCATTGCTTTTTGTGTGTCCGCGGCTTTCGTTTTCGGCGACCATTTAGGCTTTACTGCCGGCTTTGCCCCGGAACTTCTGCTGGCGGTGATTGTGGGAAAGCTGTCTGCCGGTGTAACTGCCGTGGCGGTGGCACTGCTTATCACGAAAAAAGCGTAAAAAACCTTGACAAAACCCGTGTTTTAAGGATATAATACCCAAAAAGCGATGAACAGAAGAGTATGTATTCGGAAACGGTCAGAGAGCCCGGGCAGGTGAGATCGGGTACGGGGAAGGGTACAGAAGATGGTCTGGGAGCTGAAATGTCGATAGGTAGGCATTTCCGGGTAGGCCCGTTACAGCAAAAGAGGCAGAGCAATCTGCGAAACAAGGTGGTACCGCGTCAATTACTGTCGCCCTTGGTGATCCAGGGGCGATTTTTTATTTTCAGGAGGAGCATTATGAGCGAAAAGAAACCGTATTACATTACGACGGCCATTGCCTACACATCGGCAAAGCCTCACATCGGCAACACTTATGAAATCGTGCTGGCCGATGCGATTGCCCGCTATAAGCGGCAGGCAGGCTTTGATGTGTATTTCCAGACCGGCACCGATGAGCACGGTCAGAAAATCCAGCAGAAGGCAGAGGCCGCAGGCATTAGCCCTCAGGAGTATGTGGACAAGGTGGCAGGTGAGATTAAGACCATTTGGGACTTAATGAACACCACCTACGACCGTTTTGTCCGCACGACCGATCCGGAACACAAGGCAAAGGTACAGAGAATTTTCCGGAAGATGTACGAAAAGGGCGATATCTATAAGGGCAAATACGAGGGCAAGTACTGCACCCCCTGCGAGTCCTTCTGGACAGAGAGCCAGCTGGTGGACGGCAAGTGCCTTGACTGCGGCAGAGAATGTGTAGAGGCAGAGGAAGAGGCATATTTCTTCAAAATGAGCAAGTATGCCGATAAGCTTATGAAGCATATTGAGGAGAATCCCCAGTTTATCCAGCCGGAGAGCCGGAAGAACGAGATGATTAATAACTTCCTCAAGCCCGGCCTGCAGGATCTGTGTGTGTCCCGCTCCAGCTTCACCTGGGGTGTTCCCCTGGACTTTGCGCCCGGCCATGTCAGCTATGTCTGGCTGGATGCCCTGAGCAACTATATCACTTTCTGCGGCTATGATCCC
>JAZSKZ010000067.1:0-12100 GCA_045535135.1 Faecousia sp. | reverse complement strand
GGAGGCGTCTTTTGCGCTTTGGAATGAAGGACATAAAAAATTCACATATTATTTTAAGAAGGCTATTGACTTTTTTAGCACTCTATAGTATAGTGTGCTTAGCACTCGAGGAGATTGAGTGCTAAAAGAAAGAAGGAGGTTTCCGTAGAAATGACCGAACGGCAAAAAAAGGTTCTGCGCTGTATCGTAGACCTGTATATTCGCACAGCAGAGCCTGTAGGCTCCAAGGCCATTGCGGAGCTTCCCGATATGACTTACTCCTCAGCAACTATCCGCAACGAAATGGCAGACCTGACGGCGATGGGATATCTGGAACAGCCCCACACCAGCGCCGGACGCATTCCCTCTGCCGCCGGCTACCGGCTGTATGTGGATGAGCTGATGCAGGACTACCGCCTGTCCTTGGATGAAACCCAGTCCATTAATATGGCGCTGGAAGAAAAGATGCAAAAAGTGGATAAGCTGGTGGAAAAGGTAGCAAAGCTTGTAAGTCAGGCTACCGACCTGCCTGCTATTTCCGTGGCTTCCCGCTTCGGCGGCGTAACGGTGCGCAGATTTGATTTGATTCTGGCAGGCGAGGGCAGCTTTATTCTGGTTGCGATGCTGTCCAATGATGAGGTGGTTAATAAACTCATTAAGCTGCCGCTGCACATAACCCAGCAGGATTTGCAGCTACTGTCTGCGCTTTTGAACGCAACCATGACTGAGCTTCCCGCAGAGGAGCTCACCGGAGCTCTTTTGGAGCGGGTGATGCGCTCTGCCGGCAGTACCGCAAGCCTTGTACCGGTGATTATGGAGTTTACCGCAGAGGCGCTCCACCGGCAGACAGATACCAATATGGTAGTTACCGGCCAGATGCGGCTTTTAGGTCAGCCGGAATATCAGGATGTGGGAAAGGCACAAAAGCTGCTTACCACTTTGGATGAGGAAGCCCTCTCCAACCTGCCGGCGGTGATGCAAAACGCCAACGGCACCCGGGTTTTGGTTGGCCCTGAAAATGTGGCAAAAGAACTGAAGGATACCAGCGTGGTAATGACAAAATTTGATATCGGAGACGGTATGCAGGGTATGATCGGCGTGGTCGGTCCCACCCGAATGGATTACGCAAAAGTAACGGCCCGACTGAGCTACTTTGCGGAAAGCCTTTCCAAAATGTTTGCAAAGCCGGAAACGCCCCTGATGACGGGGGAAACCGATACTGAGGAGGCATAAGCGTGGCAAAGAAAAAGAAAGAAGAACAGGTGCAGGAGCTTCCGCAGGAGGAAGTAACGCCCGAGGTTAATCCCTTTGAGGAGATGTATAACGCGGAGCGGGATGCCCATCTGCGGGTACTGGCGGAGTATGATAATTTCCGCAAGCGCAACATAAAGGAAAAGGATCAGATGTACGCCTTGGGAAAAGCCGAGGCTGTAGAAAAGCTTCTCCCCGTATTTGATAATCTGGAGCGGGCGCTTCAGCAGCCCACTGCCGACGAGGCCTACAAAAAGGGCGTGGAAATGACTATGACCGAGCTTTGTAAGATTCTTTCCGGCTTGGGTGTGGAAATTTACGGCGAAGTCGGGGAAGCATTTGACCCCAATCTCCACAGTGCGGTGATGCACACCGAGGATGAAACTGTGGGGGAAAACGTCATCACGCAGGTATTCCAAAAAGGCTTCCGCTTAAACGAAAAGGTGATCCGCTTCGCTATGGTGCAGGTTGCCAACTGATTTTGTAAATAAATTAACTGATTATATAGGAGGAAAACATTATGTCTAAAATTATTGGTATCGATTTGGGTACAACCAACTCTTGTGTAGCTGTACTGGAAGGCGGCGAGCCTGTAGTGATCGCCAACGCCGAAGGCGGCCGTACTACCCCTTCTGTGGTAGCATTTTCCAAGACCGGCGAGCGTATGGTAGGTCAGGTGGCAAAGCGTCAGGCTGTTACCAATGCTGACCGCACTATCTCTTCCATCAAGCGCCATATGGGCGAAAATTACCACGTAACCGTGGATGGCAAGGGCTACACCCCTCAGGAAATCAGCGCTATGGTGCTGCAGAAGCTGAAGGCTGATGCGGAGGCCTATTTGGGACAGACCGTTTCCGAGGCGGTCATCACCGTTCCTGCCTACTTCTCTGACGCACAGCGTCAGGCTACCAAGGACGCAGGCAAGATTGCCGGGCTGGAGGTAAAGCGTATTATCAACGAGCCCACCGCAGCTGCTCTGGCCTACGGCCTTGATAAGGAAAGCGAGCAGAAGATTATGGTTTACGACTTAGGCGGCGGTACTTTCGACGTTTCCATTCTGGAAATCGGCGACGGCATCGTGGAAGTTCTGGCTACTGCCGGCGATACCCGGCTGGGCGGCGGCGACTTCGACCAGAGAATTATGGACTACCTGGTAACCGAATTCAAGAAGGCCGAGGGCGTGGACCTGAAGAACGACAAGATGGCTATGCAGCGCCTGCGTGAGGCTGCTGAAAAGGCAAAGATTGAGCTGTCCGGTATGACTACCACTGCCATCAACCTGCCTTATATCACTGCCGATGCCACCGGCCCCAAGCATATGGACATCACCCTCTCCCGGGCAAAGTTCAATGAGCTGACTGCCGACTTGGTAGAGCGCACCCTGAAGCCTGTCCGTCAGGCAATGAGCGATGCCGGCCTGACCGCATCTGACTTGAATAAGGTTCTGCTGGTTGGCGGCTCTACCCGTATTCCCGCTGTGCAGGAGGCTGTAAAGAACCTGACCGGCAAGGAAGGCTTCAAGGGCATTAACCCCGACGAGTGCGTAGCGCTGGGCGCAGCCATTCAGGGCGGCGTGCTCACCGGCGATGTGAAGGATATCGTTCTTCTGGACGTTACCCCTCTGTCCTTGGGCATTGAGACCATGGGCGGCGTATTTACCCGTCTGATTGACCGCAACACCACTATTCCTACCCGCAAGAGCCAGATTTTCTCCACCGCCGCTGACGGCCAGACCTCCGTGGATGTGCATGTTCTCCAGGGCGAAAGAGAAATGGCCGCATATAATAAGACGCTGGGCAACTTCCAGCTCTCCGGCATTGCACCCGCACCCCGTGGCGTACCCCAGATTGAGGTTACCTTCGACATCGACGCCAACGGTATTGTAAAGGTATCCGCCAAGGATCTGGGCACCGGCAAGGAGCAGCAGATTTCCATCACCGCTTCCACCAACCTCTCTCAGGAGGATATCGACAAGGCTGTCCGTGAGGCTGAGCAGTTTGCCGCCGAGGATAAGGCTCGCCGGGAAGAGGTAGATACCCACAATGCTGCCGACCAGACCATTTATCAGACCGAAAAGACTCTGGGCGAGCTGGGCGACAAGATTTCCGAAGAGGAGAAGCAGACCATTCAGACGGCTGTGGATAAGCTGAAGGAAGTCAATAAGGGAACCGATGTGCAGGCCATTAAGGATGCCACCGAGGAAGTGCAGAAGGCCTTCTATGCTGTCAGTGAAAAGCTGTATAAGAATGCCGCACCTCAGGAGGGTGAAGCACCTGCCGGCGACAATGTAGTTGACGCCGACTACGAAACCGTAGACTAACTGCAAAGCGCGAGGGGCGGCCACACCGCCCCTCCCTTAGCGTATTTTCTAACCTTTAGAGGTGAATTCTATGGCAGAAAATAAGAGAGATTATTATGAGGTGCTGGGTGTAGACAAAAGTGCCGGCGCCGATGAAATAAAGAAAGCCTACCGCAAGGCGGCAATGAAATACCATCCGGACCGTAACCCCGGCGACAAAAAAGCCGAGGAGATGTTCAAGGAGCTGGGAGAGGCCTACGAGGTGCTCTCCGATGCAGATAAACGGGCCCGATATGACCAGTTTGGTTTTCAGGGGGCAGACCCGAATTTCGGTGGCGGTGAGGGCTTCGGTGGCTTCGATGGCTTTGGCGGTTTTGGCGGCTTCGGGGATATTTTTGGAGATATTTTCGGCGGCGGTCGCCGCAGCTCTACCCGGAATGCACCGATGCGGGGCGAGAATGTAGGCGCGCGGCTGGAGGTTACCTTCGAGGAAGCGGCTTTCGGCACAGAAAAGGAAGTTTCCGTCCAGCGCATTGAAAACTGCGCTGCCTGCAGTGGCACAGGCTCTGCTGACGGAAAGACCGAAACCTGCTCCGCCTGCCGGGGCAGCGGCCAGGTACGTACTACCCAAAACTTTATGGGCATGGCGGTGCAGTCTACTACAACCTGTCCCCAGTGCAGCGGTCGGGGTAAGATTATCAAAACGCCCTGCAACACCTGTCGAGGTAAGGGCAAGGTTCGCCGCACCCAAAAAATCAAAGTCAACATTCCCGCCGGTGTGGATGACGGACAGAGTGTCCGCGTTCGGGGCGAGGGCTGTGCAGGTGCTAACGGCGGTCCTGCCGGCGACCTGCTGGTGGAAATGTCCATCAAGCGCCACGCCATTTTTGAGCGCCGTGGTACTGAGGTATACTGCGAGGTGCCCATTACCTTTGCGCAGGCGGCACTGGGCGCAGAGATTGAAGTGCCTACGCTGGAAGGCAAGGTAAAATACGAGATCCCCGAAGGAACCCAGACCGGCAAGGAATTTGTCCTGCAAGGAAAGGGCATTCCCCGGGTAAATGATCCCCGCCGCCGGGGCAACCACCATTTCTTCGTAGTTGTGGAAACGCCCACTAAGCTGACAAAGGAGCAAAAAGAGCTTCTGCGAAAGCTGGACGGCACGATGGACAGCAAGTCCACCCCCAAGGCAAAGAAATTTTTCGAAAGCCTGAAGGACCTGTTTGATTAAGAAAAAACGCACCATCCTGTGGGATGGTGCGTTTTTATATGTAGGGAAAATTGTTGACAATTTTCTCTCCCTTTGGTATGCTATTTCCAAAGAAAGAAGGGGGAGTTTTTTATGAAACGCACCGATTACATAAACTGGGATGAATATTTTATGGGTGTTGCCATGCTGGCGGCCAAGCGCAGCAAGGACCCCAGCACCCAAGTGGGCGCCTGTATCGTATCTCAGGACAATATCATTATTTCCACCGGTTATAATGGTATGCCCAAGGGCTGTTCCGACGACGAATTTCCTTGGGACAGAGAGGGTGAGGAGACCAAGTACCCCTATGTGGTGCATGCAGAGCTTAATGCTATTTTGAATGCCAGCGGCCGGGATCTGCGGGGCAGTAAGCTGTATGTAGCGCTGTTTCCCTGCAATGAGTGCGCCAAGGCTATTATCCAAAGCGGCGTTCGGGAGATTTACTACCTGTCCGACAAGTATGCCAATACTCCCACTACATTGGCTTCCAAGCGGATGCTCCGGGCAGCGGGCGTAACCTTTACCCAGCTGCGCACCAATGTGCGTACCCTCACCTTGGATTTTACCCCGGAGGAAGAAAAATAATGGTCAAACCTCCCCTAAAAGGGGAGGTTTTTACGGAAAGGCGATTATGAATTACGAAAACTGTACCCTATGTCCCCGAAATTGCGGTGTAAACCGGGCAAAGGGAGAAAAGGGCTACTGCCGTTGTCCCGATACGGCGCTGGTGGCAAAGGCGATGGTGCACAAATGGGAAGAGCCGGTCTTGGCAGGACCGGGCGGCAGCGGCGCAATCTTTTTCGGCGGCTGTACCTTGGGCTGCAGCTACTGTCAGAACATAGCGATCAGCGCCACACCTACCGGGCAGGAAGCTGACAGTAAAAGGCTGCGGCAGATTATGGAAGATCTGATTGACCAAGGGGCAGAAAATATCGATTTGGTAACCCCAACCCAGTATCTGCCCACCATTTTGCCGGCGCTGGAGCAAAAACTTCCTGTGCCGGTGGTGTATAACTGCGGCGGCTATGAGAAAAAGGAAACGCTGCAGCTGCTCCGTGAGAAAGTGGATGTTTTCCTGCCGGATATGAAGTACGGGGACGATGCTCTGGGAGAAAAGCTTTCCGGGGTGAAGAATTATTCTTCCATAGCCAAGGCAGCGATCCGGGAAATGGTGAACATAACCGGCCCGGTACAGTGGCAGGGGGAGAAAGTGGTGCGGGGAGTGATTGTGCGCCATTTGATTTTGCCCGGGCAGGTGGAAAATTCTCTGAAGGTGCTGGACTTTTTAGGGGAAAGCTTCAAAAAGGGAGAAATTCTTGTAAGCCTTATGCGTCAGTATACCCCTATGGGCGGCCTGCCTGCTCCCTATGACCGCAAAATAACCGACGAGGAATACGAGGCGGTGCTCAGCTGGATGTATCTCAACGACCTGCAGGGCTTTACCCAAGAGGAAACCTCTGCCACAGAGCAGTTCATCCCGGATTTTTAGAAATATTTTACGGACGTGCTCCATATGTTCTACCAAGGAGGGATTGGTATGAAAAAATTGGGGTGTGTCCTTTTAACAGTTATGTTACTGCTGTGCCTTTTTCCACAGCAGGTAAGCGCGGCAGATATGGAAATCAAGGCAAAAAGCGCGCTGCTTATGGATGTGGAAACCGGTACGGTGCTCTACGAGCAAAATGCCCACGAAGCCCTGCATCCGGCCAGCGTTACCAAAGTGATGACTATGCTCCTGATTATGGAAGCGATTGATAGCGGCAAAATCGGCTGGGAGGATACCGTAACAGCTTCGGAAGCGGCGGCAGCGAAGGGCGGAAGTCAGATTTACCTGAAAGTCGGGGAGCAGATGTCTGTTTCGGATATGCTCAAGGCGGTGGCGGTTTCTTCGGCAAACGACTGCGCCTGCGCTCTTGCGGAATACATTGCAGGAAGTGAAGCGGCGTTTGTTACGCTGATGAATCAGCGGGCAGAAGCACTGGGAATGAAGGATACCAGCTTTGTTAATTGCACAGGGCTTGACGATGATCCGGCGGCAGATAGCCACAAAACCTCTGCCTACGATATTGCACTGATGAGCAGGGAACTGATGAAAAATCACCCGGATATCAAGAAATTTACCACCATTTGGATGGATACGGTAAGAAACGGCACTTTCGGCCTTTCCAACACCAACAAAATGGTGCGCTTTTATCCCAATGCTACGGGGCTGAAAACCGGCTTTACCGCTAAGGCGGGGTACTGCCTGTCCTCGACGGCTGCCCGGGAGGGAATGGAGCTGGTGGCGGTGGTAATGGGTGCAGAAACCTCGGCAGACAGATTTGCCGGCTGTAAGCAGCTGCTGGATTACGGCTTTGCCAACTTTGCGCTCTTTACGCCTCAACTGCCGAGGATGACTGTTCCGGTGCGCTTGGGGAAGACGGGAACGATAGGCGCAGTGCCGGCAAAAGACTGCACGCTGCTGATTGATAAGAGCCAAAAGAATATGCTTACAACAGAAACGGAATTACTGCCAGAAATTTCAGCGCCGGTAGGGAAAGGACAGAAGCTGGGTACTTTTACCGTAAAAGCCGATAAGCAAATCCTCCTGCAGGTGCCGCTGGTGGCGGAAAATGCTGTTGCTCGGCTGAGCCTTGGGGAAATACTTTGGCAAATTATCCAAAAAACGGCGTTTTGTGCAAGTTAAAAACAGCCGGTTTTTGTGGGAATTGTCAAAAATCGTTTTGGTTCTTGACTTAAAAAAGATATGTAAGTATAATAGTCTAGACCTATCCCCGCAAAAATAAGCAGAGAAAATGTTATACAAGGAAAAGAGGCAAAACAATGTTTAAAAAGCACCCTGAAACCTATCGTGGTACCGTATGTATTATTTTGAGCGTCTTGATTATCGCTCTGTTTCTGGTACAGTTCTATTTTATCACCGTCCCCAGTGTTCCCATTAAGAACTGGAAGACTGAAGAAATTGAGAACTACTCCATGGCTGATGTTATGTTCACCAAGACGGATAAGATTACTGACCTGTTCAAGAAGCTGGAAGGCTACAAGTTCAGCATTAACCCTTACGCAGATATGACTGCATATGCTATTGCTTTGGGCATTGCCACGACCGTTATGAGCCTTATTTCCTTGAAGTGCTTTGCAACACATATTGTTTCTGTGATTTACGCATTCTGGAGCATTTCCGCTTGGAACGGCTCTAAGATTTGGGAAATTGCTACACTGCCCGTCGGCGCTACCATCCATACTGTTATTAATATTACAATGTGGATTAGTATGGTGCTGATTGTTGCGCGTACTGTAATCTATCTGGTTTACCGCTTCGCCATTCCTTTCGTAAAGTGGAGAAAAGCCACCAACGAATGGAAGGTCATCTACGAGGAGGCAAAGGCTGCCGAGGCTGCTGCCGCTGCTGAGGCTGCTGCCAATTAAGAAAATTAAAGCCCCGCAAGGTGTTCCTTGCGGGGTCTTTTTATTTCAAATAGGGTGAAAAGCGCTTCAGGGCAAAATATAGCGGGCAACCGATAAAAAACATAGCAATGGCCTCACCGCAGGCTACACACAGAGCGTTGATGAAGAAGCCTCCGCCAAAATAATAGGTCAGCTCACCGCCTACAATCAGGCCGTTAAAAACCACTGGCAGGAAAAAGCCCAGTAGGGGAAGGCCTTTTAGTTTGACAGTCCGGCACACATACATAAGCGCTACCGAAAGCAGGGTAGCCAGTGTTCCCAAGGGGATGTCCAGAGGGAGGGCGGCGGCAAAGCTTAAGTTAAAAAGAAAGCAGCCAAGGGTTATTCCGCCAATTGCGGCCGGCGTAAAAAGCGCCAGTACGCACAGGGCCTCTGCGGCCCGCACCTGAATTACGAAGGAAGCGGAGTCGGGGATAAGCAAATTCTGCCCGTGGCACAGCACCACATAAAGCGCGCAGAAAAGTGCACCTTGGGTTAAATGTTTTGTTTTCATAATACCTCTAAAAAATCGGAGGACGTACCCATCCTCCGATAAAAAAGCGGGCATAAATTGCCCGCCCTTTTCCCTTAGTTTTGTTTACCGACAGGATGGTTACGAACTGTCCTATATAGTTTTCCTTAGTATAGGGCAGAAAACCCTATTTGTCAAGGAAGAAAAATCTCCCAAAGGGTTGCTTTGGGAGATTATCATTTAGCGCACGTATTCGATTACAACCCGGCGGTTGGGCTCAGTGCCTACGGAGTAGGTGGTGATCCGATCCATATCCTGCAGGGCAGCGTGAATCAGGTGGCGTTCGTAGGCGTTCATCGGCTCCAGAGTGGTGCGGCGATGGGCCTTGAGGACCTGCTGTGCCTTCTTAAGGGCGTACCGGCGGAGGGATTCCTCCCGCTTCTGGCGGTAGTCCTCTGCATCCACATTGATGCGGATGTGGCCAGGATTATTCCGGTTAACGGAGTAATTGGCCAAATGCTGAATGGCATCCAGGGTATCACCCCGGCGACCAATGAGATAACCTAAGTCTTCACCGGTGAGCTCTACACTATAGGTATCGTCCTCGCCCTTTACGGCGTGGGGAACGGCGGCAGAACCCATATGCTCCAGAAGGCCCTTAATAAAGACCTCAATCTGCTCCTCCATGCTGCCGGGCTGGGCAGGGGAATAAACTTTGGGCGCTTTGGGTGCGACAGGCTTTTCCGCCTTGGGGGCTTCTGCTTTAGGCGCTTCTTTTTTGGGGGCGGCAGGTTTTTCCTCTTCCTTCTTGGGGGCCACGTAGGTGGGCTTGGGCTTGCTGCGGGAAGCGGAAGTCAGAGCGCTCTTAGGGGCTTCCGGCACCGGGTCCGGTGCTTCGTAGGTAACCTCCACCCGGGCGGGTGTGGCACCGAAGCCCAAGAAGCCGGGCTTTGCCTGAGAGAGCACCTGAACTGTTACACTGTCCCGGTCCAGACCCAACTGCTGCAAAGCGGCCTCAATGGCAAGATCAATGCTCTTGCCGGTCATAATAATTGTCTTTTCCATTTATTCCTCCGTATGATTGGAACCGTAGCGGTTGGGGTCGTAAGCACGGCCCTTGCAGAAGGGACGGTCAGGAATACCGGACATTGTGGTGGGCTCGCCGTCCGCTTCTTCCACATATTCACCCTTGCGGATGGCGTAATCCCGTGCTGCGGCAGCTCGGGCGGATTCCTTTTCCTTCTGCTGCTGTTGCTGCAGCTTCTTCTTGCTGGTGTTGGCGGTAATGCCGTCGGGGTTTTCGGCCCGGCGCTGGGCGCGGATGCGCTCTTTTTCCGCTTCTTCGGCCTCTTCCTGCAGAGCCTTCAGGCGGCGCTGGGCATCCTCATCGTCATAGTCCTTGCGGTAGATTTTCGTCAGAATCACATCAATTACCGTAGAGGACAAACCCTGAATAATCCAGTAGATACTCAATGCCGCAGGCATATCGTAGCCGATGATCAGGGTCATAATGGGCATAACATAAAGCATATAACGGGAGGTCTGGTTGGCATCAGAGTTCTTCACAGCCTCCTTGTCCTGCAGACCCTTCTCATTGGTTACCAGAGAATCGTTAAGCTTGCGGGTGATAACACTGGTCAGCACCTGGCTGGCAGCGGAAATGATGGGCAGCAGGAAACCGCCAATTGCGGCCCAGTTCCAAACACTCCAAGTCCACAGCTTGTACGAGGGGATTGCAGCAAGGTTGATGCCGAGGAAATTGAAATTCACACCCTGCAGGGTGGTTTTGCTCAACTCGGGGAGCTTTTCCAGAATTTGCTCGGCATACTCTGGAATGAGTGGCGCCGCAACCATCTGATGATAGAAAGCGTTTTTAGCGGTAAAGATTCCTTCCGGCGCATTTTCCTTAATGATTTCCACAATCTGCTTTGCCACGGCGTTGCTTTCACCCAAAATATAGGTGATGGGCTCACGGACGATGGCATACAGGGGGAAAAGAATCAGCAAAGGAACAAAACTCCACAGACAACCGCCGCTAAAGGAGCAATTCTCCTCTTTATATAATTGGCGGACAGCGGCGCCGGATTTTTGGGGATCATTTGCATATTTCTTTTGAATAGCCTGAACATAAGGCGTCAGGCGGGACATTTTCATCATGCTCTTTTTGCTTTTTGCGGTGAGGGGAAGCATAATCAGCTTAACGACTGCAGTAAAGGCAATCAGCGCCCAACCGTAGTTGTTGATAAACTGATAGAGAATCTTAAGCAAAAAACCAAAAGGAACAGTAACGATGTCCATAATACCAAGAATCATTGGTGTTCCTCCTTAGGGCACAGGGTCATAGGGGTCGGCTTTTGAAAAAGGATGACAGCGAAGCAGACGCCGCACGGCCAAAAAGCCGCCTTTGAGGGCCCCGTATTTTTGAATAGCTTCGTAGGCATACTGGGAGCAGGTGGGGGTAAAACGACAGCTGGGAGGCGTGTTGGGAGAGATGCCACGCCGATAAAAAGCAATCAACCAAAGCAAAAGCCGCTTCATAGGGTGTCCTCCTGGCGGAGAATACCGGCTTTTTGTGCCAGAGCAAGGTAGCCCTCCTGCAAATCGGAAAAGGCGGCACCCACTGCCCGACTCCGGGCAACCACCACGATGTCAAACCCGGGGAGGAAACGGTCTTCGTTTAAGCGATAGACCTCCCGCAGGCGGCGGCGAACCCGATTACGCACCACGGCACCGCCCAGCTTTTTGCTGACGGTAATGCCCACCCGATTGGCGGCACTGTGATTCGGCTTAGCGTAAAGCACCAAAAGACCGTTGGCAACACCGGAGGTGGCGTAAAGACGGCGGAATATATGATTGAGCTTTAGTGCGCTTGAGAATTTCATAAACGGCTTCTCCCGAAAACTACCCATAATAAAAAGGGGCGGGGCGAATTCCCTTCGCCCCGCATGGACTCCCATTTTCGCTATGAGCGATTTATTATGCTGTGTTTTGCCCGCAGGCTAAACTCAAGCAGAGAGAACTTTGCGGCCACGTGCGCGGCGGCGGGCCAGAACCTTGCGGCCGTTGGAAGTAGACATTCTCTTACGGAAACCGTGAACCTTGGAACGCTGGCGACGGCTGGGCTGATAGGTACGCTTCATCGGGATACACCTCCTAATAATCACATATGCTCAACAGTCAGAAGACCGTAGCAACGCATAATACTCGACTATAAATAGTCATGCTAACACATTATAACCAAAAAAATTCCATAAGTCAATAGTTTTTGTTTAAATTTATCAATAAAAACCAAATAAATCGCTTATTTTTTAAGTTTTTGCCCCACCTAGCGGATTTTTATATTTCCAGCTCGGTTTGACCGTGTATTTCAAGTCCGAGATGCTCATACGCTCTTCGGGTAACA
>JAZSKZ010000093.1:0-4424 GCA_045535135.1 Faecousia sp. | reverse complement strand
TGGATCCCATTTATGCTGCCGCGCTGGGTGTCGATACCGATAATATGCTGGTATCCCAGCCTGATACCGGTGAGCAGGCACTGGAGATCACCGATGCTCTGGTCCGTTCCGGTGCTGTGGATGCAGTGGTCGTGGACTCTGTTGCTGCCCTTGTTCCCAAGCAGGAGATCGAAGGTGAGATGGGTGATACCTTTGTGGGTCTGCAGGCACGTCTTATGTCCCAGGCTCTGCGGAAACTGGCAGGTACCATTGCCAAGACCAACTGCGTGGTTATCTTCATTAACCAGCTGCGTATGAAAATCGGCGTGATGTACGGTAACCCCGAAACCACTACCGGCGGCAATGCGCTGAAATTCTACTCCTCCGTCCGTCTGGATGTGCGCCGTGTGGAATCCATCAAAGAGGGCGGCAATGTGATCGGCAACAAGACCCGTGTTAAGGTGGTAAAGAACAAGGTTGCGCCTCCTTTCCGGGAAGCTTACTTTGATATTATGTATGGCGAAGGCATCAGCAAATGGGGCGAATTGGTAGATCTCGCTGTGCAGATGGAGGTTGTGCAGAAGAGCGGCAGCTGGTTCTCTATGGGTGATGAGCGCATTGGTCAGGGCAAAGACAGTGTAAAAGCCTTCCTGCAAAACAATCCCGACATTGCAGAAAAGGTAGAAACAGAGGTCCGGGAGAATCTTTGGAAGCTTCAGGGCGCCGCAAAGGCACCTGTCAAAGCGGCAGAGCGTCCCGTAGCGGTCAGCGCCGATGATTTCGATGATGAAAATTGAGTCTGTTACCTCCCAGCCCGACAGGGCAGGGAGGTACACAGTGCGTTTTGAGGGCGGAAACGCTCTGCACCTTTACCGGCAAACGGTGGAGGATTTCTCATTATATTCCGGGAAAGAAATGACCGAAGCGGAATATGGAAAGCTAAAAGAAGCGGCAGGAAAAATGTCTGCCAAAATGCGGGCAGTGCGGATTTTGTCTGCTTCCAGTGTTTCCAAGGGCGACCTGGAGCACCGCCTGATTCAAAAAGGAGAAAACCCCGCACAGGCAAAGGAAGCAGTGCAGTGGCTCTCGGATATGGACCTTTTGGACGATGAGAAAACCGCCCGACAGATTGTGGAGCGGTGTATCCAAAAAGGCTACGGACCTGCCCGTGCCAAGCAGGCCCTTTATGAAAAGCGAATTCCCAAAGCCTACTGGGAGGATGCCCTTTCCGGCTACCCCGACCAACAGGACTATATCATAGAATTTTTGCGTTCCAAAGAGGAAAGCTTCGAAGACCCCAAGGCGCTGCGCCGGGCAGTGGATGCCCTCCTGCGCCGGGGGCACAGCTACGGCGAAATCCGTCGGGCGATGGATAGGCTTTCCCTGCAAATGGAGGAGTTAGATGGCTAATATTGGCTTTATTTCCCTTGGCTGTGCCAAAAACCAGGTGGACTGCGAGCGAATGATGTACCGGGTCCGGGAAGCGGGCCACGAGGTGCAGCCGGATATTGTAGGTGCCGATGTGGTGGTAATCAACACCTGCGGCTTTATTGATTCGGCAAAAAGCGAAGCAATCGACTTTATTCTGCAAACCGCCCAGCTAAAGCAGCAGGGCCTTGTGGGAAAAATTTTGGTAACCGGCTGCCTTTCCCAGCGGTATCAAGGGGAAATCCAAAAGGAAATGCCGGAGGTGGACGGTGTACTGGGCACCGGCAGCTATACGGAAATCGTACCTGCCATTGAAGCACTTTTGGCGGAGCGGCAGGTATCCATCTTCGGCTCAATCGATGCGCCGGAGGAGGAAACGGGCAGAGTGCTCACCACCCCGGAGCATTACGCATACTTGAAAATTGCTGAGGGCTGCGACAACCGCTGCAGCTACTGCATTATTCCTTACCTGCGGGGCAAGTTCCGCAGCCGGAGTATGGACGATGTGCTCTACGAAGCCAGACTCCTTGCCGACAGCGGCGTGAAAGAGTTGCTTGTGGTAGCCCAGGATACCAGCCGTTACGGCCTCGACCTTTACGGCAAGCGGATGCTCCCGGAGCTGCTCACCGAGCTTTGCAAAATCGAGGGCTTTCACTGGATTCGAATCCACTATGTCTACCCGGATGAAATCGACGATCGCCTTATCGATGTAATGGCGGCAGAGCCGAAAATCGTAAAATATCTGGATATTCCCATTCAGCACTGCAACGATAAAATTCTGAAGCTGATGAATCGCCGTGGCGATGGGGCATACCTGAAAACCCTCTTTGCAAAGCTGCGGGAAAGGATTCCCGGCATTGTGCTTCGTACCAGCGTGATTACCGGCTTGCCGGGCGAGGGTGAGGAGGAGTTCCGGGAGCTGTGCGACTTTTTGAAGGAGCAGCGGCTGGAGCGGGTAGGCGCCTTTGCCTTTTCTCCCGAGGAGGGAACACCTGCTGCGGAAATGGAATTTGCAGATAGTGAAATTGCCCGGGAGCGGGCAGAGATTCTGGAGCAGATTCAGTCCCGGATTATGGATGACTATAACGAATCTATGATGGGAAAAACGCTGCAGGTGCTGGTAGACGGCTACAATGAAGAATATGAGCAATACTACGGCAGAACTTACGGAGATTCCCCGGATATTGACGGCAGAGTCTGGCTTGCCTGTGAGGAACCGCTCACAGAGGGCAGCTTTGTAAATGTAACAATAGATGGCCTGATTGATGGGGACTTATCCGGTTATGTGGAGGAATAGAAAATGACGACTGCAAGTAAAATCACATTGATTCGGGTGGCATTTATCCCGATCTATATGGCGCTGATGTATTTAAGCAACGGCCAGCCCAATCTTTTTATGTACATCGCTCTGGGCGTATTTATCATAGCCAGCCTGACGGACTATGTGGATGGCTACATTGCCCGCAAGTATCAGCAGGTCAGCGATTTCGGAAAGTTTTTGGATCCGCTGGCAGATAAGCTGCTGGTTATTTCCGCAATGACGATGTTCTGCCGTTGGGGCACTTTCCCCGCTTGGGCGCTGATGGTGGTGCTGACCCGGGAGTTTGCGGTTACCGGCTTGCGTCTGGTAGCTGTGGGTAAGGGCGTGGTGATTGCCGCCGGATGGAGCGGAAAGGTGAAAACTGCCAGCACGATGATTGGCCTGTGCGTGATGATGGCTTTCCCCAACATTCTGATGCTTCACTGGATCATTGTAGGCATTGTGGTGGTTACCACTGTGTACTCCGGCGTGGAATACTTTGCCCAGAACTGGAACTGTCTGTGGGATAAGAAATAATGAACACAAGAGAAATCGGTGAAATCCGCCGCAGAACCCGTCGGGACAGAAGCAATATCCCCACCATCTACGGATGTTATGTAAACGGCAACAAGGAAATTGTTGCGGAATTTTCCAAAAGTGTGGGTCTTATGCCGGAAAATGAGGCAGAAAAGTACTTTGCTGCTCTCAAGCGCACACTTTCCGGCACGCTGGGAAAGAACCTGCTGGATATTACTTTTCGTACCTCTCAGGTTGTGGACAGCCCGGAGCATAAGTTGCTTATGGAGTTGCGGAAATGCGGCATTGCCGACGGGGAAATTCGAAAAGTCTTCTATGATAAGGTCATAAAGTCTGTTACTCTGCAGGATAGCTACCTGATCTTGCTGGGCTGCGACAGCTACGATGTGCCTTTTAAAAGTAAGGACGATACACTTCAGGCAGACGCTTCCTCGGAGGTATATACATATTTGCAGTGCGCCATTTGTCCCGTGAAGCAGGATAAGGGTGGCCTTTGCTATGAGGCAGAGAGCCGTGCCTTTCAGGATGGGGGACTGCATCAAGTGGCAGGTGCGCCGGAGCTGGGCTTTTTGTTCCCGGCCTTTGACGGTCGATCTACCAATATTTACAATGCCCTGTTTTATACCCGCAGCCCCAAATTGAGCCACGCAGCCTTTGTGGAAGAAATGTTTCAGGTACAGGCACCCGTCCCGGCAGAGGAGCAGAAGAAGACCTTCCGTGCTCTGCTTGGCACCACCTTGGGAGATGCCTGCAGCCTAGATGTGGTGCAATCTGTGCACGATAGCCTGCGGCAGTGTATCGAAATCCATAAGGAAACCCGCTCCCCGGAAATGCCCCGTGTTTCCAAGGAGCAGGTGAAGGCCGTGCTGGAGGATTGCGCCGTACCGGCAAAGAATGTGGCAAAATTCTCTGTGGATTTTGATTCCGCATTTGGTGCTGATACCCAGCTTTCTCCCAAGAATATTATGGACGGCAATAAAATCATCGTGAAGACCCCGGATGTTACCATTCAGGTCAGTCCTGAACGCAGCGACCTGCTGGAAACCCGCATTATAGACGGCGTGAAGTATATTCTTATCTGTGCCGAAGAAAGTGTGGAAGTCAACGGTGTGCCTGTTTCCTTCGGGGAAGATAAGCAAGAAGTATAAATAAGCCCCTCCCGTGAGCTTGGCGGGAGGGG
>JAZSKZ010000059.1:0-5262 GCA_045535135.1 Faecousia sp. | reverse complement strand
CCTGCAGGCTCCCGATGTTCCCACCTACATCACCCTGGACTTTGAGCAGGGCATTCCCGTTGCTCTGGACGGCGAGAAGATGAGCGCCAAGGAGATCATCCTGAAGCTGAACGAGCTGGGCGGTGCCAACGGCATCGGTCTGCTGGACATCGTAGAAAACCGTCTGGTTGGCATGAAGTGCCGCGGCGTGTACGAGACCCCCGGCGGTACGATTCTCTACAAAGCACACAGTGTGCTGGAGAGCATCTGCCTTGATAAGCTGACCCTCCACGAAAAGCAGAAGCTGTCCATCACCTTTGCAGAGCTGGTTTACAACGGCCAGTGGTTCACCCCCCTGCGGGAGGCTCTGTCCGCTTTCGTGGACAAGACTCAGGAGCGGGTTACCGGCAAGGTACGGCTGAAGCTCTACAAGGGCAATATGATTAACGCAGGCGTATGGAGCCCCTACACTCTGTACTCTGAAGAAATTGCCACCTTCGGCGAAAGCGACTACAACCAGGCGGATGCCGCCGGTTTCATCAACCTCTACGGCCTTCCCATTCAGGTACAGGCTATGGTAGACGGAAAGTAAGGAAGAAGTATTATGGCAAAAATGTGGGCAGGCCGGACGGACGGTGTAACTGAAAAAATCGCGGATGATTTCAACTCCTCCATTCGGTTCGACAGCCGGATGTTCCGCCAGGACATTACAGGCAGTATGGCCCACGCCGCTATGCTGTCTGCCCAAGGCATCATCGGGCAGGAGGAAGCAGACACCTTGATTGCCGGCCTTGAGAAAATAATGCAGGATATAGAATCCGGGGCGCTTCCCATCGATATGGAATGTGAAGACATTCATATGTTTGTGGAGCAGGTGCTGACCCAGCGACTGGGAGATGTGGGCAAAAAGCTTCACACCGCCCGCAGCCGAAACGATCAAGTAGCGCTGGATATCCGTATGTACCTGCGGGAGGAAATTGACGAGATTTCCGAACTTGTAAAAGCATTGGTGGCGGCGATCACGGAGAAGGCGGAGGAAAACAAGGATGCCATTATGCCGGGCTACACCCACCTGCAGCGGGCACAGCCCATTACCTTCGGGCATCATCTGATGGCCTACGGTATGATGCTTTTGCGGGATGTAAGCCGCTTGGCAGATTGCCGGAAGCGAATGAATTTTTCGCCCATCGGCTGCTGTGCGCTGGCCGGCACGACTTATGATACCGACCGATATTTCGAAGCGGAAAAGCTGGGCTTTGACGGCATTTGTATGAATTCTCTGGACGGTGTGTCCGACCGGGACTTCTGTGCAGAGCTGCTTGGCGTGATTTCCTTTCTGATGATGCACTTATCCCGCTTCTCTGAGGAGATTATCTTCTGGTCCAGTTGGGAATTTAAGTTTGTGGAGCTGTCGGATGCGTTTACCACCGGCTCGTCCATTATGCCCCAGAAGAAGAACCCCGATATGGCAGAGCTTGTCCGGGGCAAAACCGGCAGAGTCTACGGCGATTTGATGGCGCTGCTGACGACCTTAAAGGGTCTGCCCCTTGCCTACAACAAGGATATGCAGGAGGATAAGGAAAGCATCTTCGATGCCTGCGATACGGTGAAGATGTGCCTGCAGGTGTTTGCACCGATGGTGGAGACCATGAAGGCCAACCGGGAGAATATGAAAAAGGCCGCACAAAAGGGATTTATTAACGCCACGGATTTGGCAGACTACTTGGTAAAAAAAGGTCTTCCCTTTAGAAGCGCTTATAAAATTTCCGGCAGCATCGTTGCCGACTGCATTAAAGATAATTTGGTTTTGGAAGAATTTCCGCTGGAGCGTTATCAGGCGTACAGTCCCCTCTTTGCAGAGGATCTCTACGAAGAAATCGATTTGCTTACCTGCGTGGAAAAGCGACGAAGTGAGGGTGGCACTTGTGTGGCTTCCGTAGAAAAACAAATTGAATTTGTAAAAAATCAACTGAAATAAGAAAGGATAAACAATTATGAAAAAGTTATTTGCACTCGCACTTGCAGTACTGATGAGTATGGCTTGCTTCGCAGGCTGTGGCAATAAGGGCGTATCCCTTGACGATGTTAAAAAGGCCGGCAAGCTGGTAATTGCTACCAGCCCTGACTTCCCTCCCTTTGAGGAGTTGCAGGCTGACGGTTCTGTAACCGGCATTGAAATTGACATTTTGAATATTATCTGCCAAAAACTGGGCGTAGAGCTGGAAATTAAGCAGATGAGCTTCGACTCCGTTCTGCCCGGCGTACAGTCCGGCAAGTATGATGTGGGCGTTTCCGGTATTTCCGTTACCCCTAAGCGTCAGAAGAATGTTCTTTTCACCGATGCCTACTGTCTGGCGGCACAGGCTATCGTGGTGGTAGAGGGCAGCGAGATTACCTCCAAGGCCGACCTGACCGGCAAGAAGATTGCAGTACAGACCGGCACCACCGCTGAGTCCTTCTGTATGGAAAATAAATACAATGTCAGCTCCTTCACTGCCAACAGCGACGCAGAGCTGGCACTGGTAGGCAACAAGGTGGCTGCTTGGGTTATCGACGACCTGACCGCCAAGGAGATGGTAGATGCTTATAATGCAGAAAACCCTGCCAAGAAGCTGGTAATTCTCGATGAGGCAATGACCACCGAGCCCTATGCCTTCGCTTTCGCTAAGGGCAGCGACTCTTTGGTTGCGGAAATCAACAAGATTCTTGCTGAGATCGTTGCCGACGGTACGGTGAAGGGTATTTTCGACAAGTTCAACGCGCCCTACACCTCCCCCAAGAACTAAAAACACCGTGGGATAGGGGTTTTTCCCCTGTCCCACCTTGTGCTATTAAAAAGGAGAATCCAATATGTTGGATATGATCAAAGACGCCGGTCTGAAATTTTACGAAACCCTCATTGAATCCGGCTACTATAAGCTGCTTTTACAGGGTTTTGAAAAAACCATTTACATCACTTTGGGCGCACTGGCCATCGGTGTGATTATCGGCACGATAATTTCCATAATAAAGTATTTCGGAGAAGATGTGCGGTGGATGAGACCACTTTGCAAGCTGTGCAATCTGTATATTACCGTTATTCGTGGTGTTCCCGTAACGGTTCTGCTGCTGATTTTCTTCCACGGAATTTTTGTTACCGACGACGGTATGCTCACTGCGGTGGTTACCTTCGGCATTAACTCCGGTGCATATATGGCGGAGCTGATCCGTGGCGGCATTCAGTCGGTGGATAAGGGACAGATGGAAGCCGGCAGAAGCTTGGGCCTTTCCAAGATGCAGACGATGGGCAAGATTATTTTTCCTCAGGCAATCCGCTATGTGCTTCCTGCCGTTGGCAACGAAATGATTGCCCTTCTGAAGGAAACCTCCGTCGCCGGTTATGTAACGATTGTGGACTTGACATTCGCCGGCAATCTGGTGCGAAACAATACTTTCGATACCTTTAACCCCCTTTTGGTGGTGGCATTGACCTATCTTGTGCTGGTGGTTATTCTCACCAAGCTTTTGAGTGTTGTGGAAAGGAGGCTGGCTAAGAGTGATAAAGGTTGAGTCTTTACAGAAAAACTTTGAGGGCATTGAAGTCCTGAAAAATATCACGACCGAAATCAACAAAGGCGATGTGCTGTGCGTGATTGGCCCCTCCGGAAGCGGTAAATCCACCTTCCTGCGTTGCCTTAACTTGCTGGAAAAGCCTACCGGCGGCAAGATTATCTTTGAGGGCGTTGATTTGACAGACAAGAAGGCAAACTTAAATCTCCATCGGCAGAAGATGGGTATGGTATTCCAGCAGTTCAATCTTTTCCCTCATATGACCGTGCTGGAAAATATGACCTGCGCCCCGGTGATACTGAAGAAAATGACCCCGGAGCAGGCAAAGGAAAAGGCTATGGAGCTTTTGGAGCGGGTAGGTCTTGCGGACCGTGCCGATTCCTATCCCAACCAGCTCTCCGGCGGACAGAAGCAGAGAGTTGCCATTGTCCGCGCATTGTGTATGGAGCCGGATGTGATGCTTTTTGATGAGCCCACCTCTGCCCTTGACCCGGAAATGGTTGGCGAAGTGCTGGATGTTATGAAGAGCCTTGCGAAGCAGGGAATGACGATGGTTGTTGTAACCCACGAAATGGGCTTTGCCCGGGAGGTTTCCAACCGGGTGATGTTCTTGGATGACGGCGTAATTGCCGAGGAGGGTACACCTCAGGAGATTTTTGAAAATCCCCAGTGCGAGCGGCTGAAGACCTTCCTGTCCAAGGTACTGTAAGGAGTAAGTATGGAACTGAAGAATAAAAGCTTTTTGAAGCTGCTGGACTTTACGCCGGCAGAAATTGACGGCCTTCTAAATTTGGCCGCAGATTTTAAAGCAAAGAAGAAGGCAGGCATTCCCCACAGAATTTGCGAGGGCAAGAATGTGGTCCTGCTTTTCGAAAAGGACTCTACCCGCACCCGCTGTGCATTTGAGGTGGCGGCGGCAGACTTGGGTATGACCGCTACCTATTTGGGACCCAGCGGCTCGCAAATGGGCAAAAAGGAATCTATCCGGGATACTGCTCGGGTGCTGGGTCGGATGTATGACGGCATTGAGTACCGTGGCTTTGCCCAGACGATTGTGGAGGATTTGGCGGCATTTGCAGGCGTTCCCGTGTGGAACGGTCTGACCAATGAATTCCATCCCACCCAGATTTTGGCGGATAATCTCACCATTCGGGAGCATTTCGGCGACCTAAAGGGGAAGAAGCTGGTGTATATGGGCGATGCCCGGTACAATATGGGCAATTCCCTGATGGTAGGCTGCGCCAAAATGGGTATGGATTTTGTGGCTTGTGCCCCGGAAAAATATTTCCCCGGCGCAGAGCTGATTGCCGCCTGTCAGGAGGTTGCTGCCCAAACCGGCGCAACGCTGACTTTTGAAACCGACCCCAAAAAGGCTGTGGCAGGTGCCCATGTGATTTACACCGATGTATGGGTATCTATGGGTGAGCCGGCAGATGTATGGGAGAGTCGTATTCAAGAGCTGACTCCCTACCGGGTAACCACGGAGCTGATGGAGGCGGCGGGGGAACAGTGTAAGTTTATGCACTGTTTGCCTGCGTTCCACGACCTGAATACCACCATCGGCAAGGATATCTATGAGAAGTTCGGCATCTCCTGCATGGAGGTTACGGACGAGGTGTTTGAAAGCGAAAAGTCCATCGTCTTTGACGAAGCGGAAAACCGTATGCACACCATTAAGGCGGTTATGGCTGCCACATTATAATAGAAAAGCACTCCACTGCAGTGGAGTGCTTT
>JAZSKZ010000026.1:0-2703 GCA_045535135.1 Faecousia sp. | reverse complement strand
CCCCGACTTGGCCCGGGTGAGGCCCGGGAGGCAGACATCGGCATCGCCGGCGGCGACGGCTGCGGTATGCTGTTTGAAAAGGGTGAGCAGATTGGAAAGTATTCCTATGACGAGCTGCTGCCCGCCCTCTTAAAGAGAATCGAAGCAATGTGAGGATAGTATGAAAGAGCAAATTCCCTTTCTGCAAATGTTTCCGGGTTATGAAGCGCCTGAACACCTTTCCCGCTCCGTGCTGGAGGGTGCAGAGGTAGATCCCGTTCGCCGGGAGATTACCGCCCGGCTGTATTCGGAAACCTACATAAAAGAAACCGAGCTTCAGTTTGCAGCCCGGGAAATTGCTACGCTCTACTGCCTGAATAAAGTGTCCCTTTCCTGCCGTTTTCCCCGGGAGGAGTTAGCAAATATTTCCTCGGAGGAATTGCGGGATTTATTTGTTTCCCACAGCTCTATGGCCCGGGGAATACTCGCCGGCGCGGACTGGAGTTGGGCAGGGGAGAAGCTGACGATTTCTCTCCGGGCAAACGGCAAGGATGAGCTGGAGAGTGTAATTCCCCAAGTGCGGAGCATCTTAAACGACCGCTTCGGCGCAGAAACGGAAATTGAAATCGTTGCAGGCGAAGCCCTTGCGGGACAGGCACTTGTGGAAGCCATGGCAAAAATGCGGGAAAATATGATGCGGGACTTGCCCCGTGCCATCCCCGGCGAGAAAAAGGAAAAAGCGCCCAAGGAGCAGACCGACGCTATTTACGGCAGAGCCTTCAAGGGAATCGCTGTGCCGATGTCCACCCTGGATTTGGATATGGGCAGTGTAATTGTTGAGGGGCGAGTATTTGCCGTTGACCATAAAGAACTTAAAAAGCGCAATGCTTGGGTCATAAACTTCGATATGACCGACAACGGTGGTTCAGTGCGAATTAATCGCTTTATGGAAGCGGGAGAGGCAAAGCCGATTTTGGAAAAGGTAAAGGTTGGCTCTGTGCTTCGGGTACAGGGTCGGCTGGACATTAACCGCTTTGACGGCGAAACCATCCTAAAGCCCAACGCCATTATGGCAGGCTCTATGCCCACCCGACAGGATACCAGCGAGGCAGGTAAGCGTGTGGAGCTGCACCTGCACACCAATATGAGCAATATGGATGCGCTTACCTCCACCGCCGCCGCTATCCGGCAGGCAGCCGCTTGGGGTCATCCGGCAATCGCCATTACTGACCACGGCTGTGTTCAGTCCTTTACGGAAGCCCTCCACGTGTTGGAGGACTGGAAGGGCGCGCCCAAGGTGGCGGGTACTGACGAGCCCATTAAGGTTCTCTATGGCTGTGAGGGCTACTACATAAACGATGTGGATGACCGGATGGCCGTCCGCGGCAGCGCAGACAGAAGCTTTGATGAAGAATATGTGGCGCTGGACTTGGAAACCACCGGTCTTTACGCCCGGCACGACCGCATTATCGAAATCGGCGCCGTGCGGATGCGCTCCGGGGAGGAGCTGGACCGCTTCCAGACCTTTGTGGACCCGGGCGTGCCCCTTCGTACAGAAACCGTAAATCTCACCGGCATAACCGATGATATGCTTCGCGGTGCACCCACCGTTGAGGAAGTGATGCCTAAGCTTTTGGCGTTTATCGGCGATCGTCCAGTTGTTGCCCACAATGCGAACTTTGATATGACCTTTGTCCGCCGCGCCTGTGATGAGCTGGGACTTTCCTACAATTTTACCTCGGTGGATACCCTGACCATATCCCAGAATTTGTTGCCCGAGCTGGGTAAGCATAAGTTGGACATTGTGGCAAAAGCATTTGAAATTGGGGACTTTAACCACCACCGGGCGGGGGATGATGCCCTTGTCTGTGGCAAGATTATGGCGTGTCTTTTCCCCAAGCTGGAGGCAATTGGCATCCATAGCCTGCAGGAAATTAACCCGGCGATGGCGTCCGTGCGCCCTGCCCACAGGCAGGAAACTGTACGCTGTCAGCACATTGTTCTTTTTGCAAAAAATCAGACTGGTCTGCGGAATCTTTATCATCTGATTTCTGATAGCAATTTGAAATACTATAAGAAATTCCCCCGGATTTTCAAATCCGAGCTTATAAAGCTGCGGGAGGGTCTCATTATCGGCTCTGCCTGCGAAAACAACGAGCTTTACCAAGCCGCACTGATGGGCGAAAGCTGGGAGGAGCTGGAGCGAATCGGCTCGTTCTACGATTATTTGGAAGTTCAGCCATTGTCCAACAACCGCTTTATGCTGGACGAGGGCAAAAAGGGCGAAGCCCCCATCGCCATCTCCCAAGAGGAATTGCGGGATTGCAACCGCACTATTGTGGAGCTGGGCCAGCGTTTGCATAAGCCCGTGGTTGCCACCGGCGATGTCCATTTCCTGAATCCGGAGGACGAAATATTCCGCCATATTCTCCTTGCCACCAAGGGCTTTGACGATGCGGATAAGGATAACCCCCTCTACTTCCGCACCACCGACGAAATGCTCCGGGAATTCTCCTATTTAGGCGAAGAAAAGGCTCGGGAAATCGTCATCGATAATCCAAACCGCATTGCGGATATGTGCGATGTGGTGCGCCCCGTACCCCACAACCTGTTCGCTCCCAAAATCGAAAACTCCGTGGAAGACTTAAAAGCGCTGGTCTATGGTAAATTCCACCGGCTCTACGGCGACAATCCTCCGGAGCTGATGAAAAAGCGTGTGGAAAC
>JAZSKZ010000083.1:0-2087 GCA_045535135.1 Faecousia sp. | reverse complement strand
AAGCCCTCGTGATAAAGCTCGGCCACATGGCCGGTGGCAAGACCGATTTGGTTACCGTAGGAGGAATAGCCTGCGGCTGCGGTCTGGCAAAGCTTGCGCTGGGGCAGCTTGCCGGGGAGGGTCTCCTGCAGAGATTTCCGGGGGTCGCCTGCGCCGGTAACACGCATTGCCTGATGGACATAGGCACGGCCGGACAGGGGGTCCCGGATACAACCGCCGATACAGGTTGCTGCGCCGCCAAAGGGCTCGATTTCCGTGGGGTGGTTGTGGGTTTCGTTCTTAAACATCAGAAGCCAGTCCTGATCCTCGCCATTTACCGTGGCGGTAACATGGATGGAGCAGGCGTTGATTTCTTCGCTGTCATCCAGCTCGGGCAGAAGTCCCCGCTTTTTCAGGGTCTTTGCGCCGATGGTGGCAATATCCATAAGGGTCTGGGGACGGGCGGCAGCCTTTTCTTCGCCGTAGACCTCTACACGGGCAGCAAGATAGCGCTTGTAGGCTTCCGCTACGGCAGGGTCGTCAATACGCACATTGTGCAGATGGGTGGAGAAGGTGGTGTGGCGGGAGTGGTCAGACCAGTAGGTGTCAACC
This sequence comes from Faecousia sp., assembly GCA_045535135.1. GTDB lineage: Bacteria > Bacillota > Clostridia > Oscillospirales > Oscillospiraceae > Faecousia. Next base: position 1,496 of record JAZSKZ010000083.1, on the reverse strand, counting down.
ACACGGATTTCCGTAATGGTGGGATCTCTCCCCTCTTCGTCCCGGAAGTAATTCTGCAGGAACTTCAGGTCGTCCAAGTCCATAGCAAGACCCAGTTTGTCCAAAAGCTCCGCAAGTCCCTTATCGTCCAGAGAAATGAAGCCGGTTACGGTTGCCACGGTCTGGGGTGCATCGTAAACGATTTCCAGCGTTTCCGGCTTGGCAAGAGAAGCCTCCCGGCTTTCCACGGCGTTAATCACATGTTTTTTGATGGCATTTACATTTTCTTCCGTCAGCGCACCCTCCAGCACATATACCTTGGCGGTACGGATGGTGGGGCGGTTGCCCTGAGAAATAATCTGAATACACTGGGCGGCAGAGTCTGCCCGCTGGTCATACTGACCGGGCAGGGGCTCAACGGCAAATACGATAGCGCCCTCGGGGGTTTCGTAACTGACATTATCCACCTGCGGCTCGGAGAAAACCGTATTTACCGCATAGTGAAAGAGATTTTCCTCGATATTTTCCGCATCGTAGCGGTTCAGTACCCGGACGGAAGTGAGGGCATCAATCTGCAAAAACTCCCGAATTTCCCGGAGCAGGCTGTCTGCTTCGTGGGTTTGACCGGGCTTTTTCTCTACAAATACTCTATAAACCAACTTAATTCCTCGCTTTCAGCGCTTTTGCGCCAATATCGTGGCGGTAATACGCACCTTCAAAGTGGATTTTTTCAACCAGTTTATAAGCCTCGGCTACGGCATCCGGCAGGGTATCTGCCACTGCGGTAGCGCCCAGCACACGGCCGCCGTTTGTAACAAGAACACCGTCCTTTACGGCAGCGCCTGCCACATAGACCTGCCCGGCAATTTCCTCGGGAATGGTCATGGGCAGACCCTTTTCGTAGGCAACGGGGTAGCCATTGGACGCCATAATGACACAGCAGGCGTCCTTATCTGCGAATTTTACTTCGGTTTCGGAGAGGGTGCCGTTGGTGGTCGCCTGCATTACGGTGAGCAAATCGCTTTCCAAAAGGGGCAGCACCACTTGGGTTTCCGGGTCGCCGAAGCGGCAGTTATACTCGATAACCTTAGGGCCGTTAGGGGTCAGCATCAGGCCGAAGTACAAACAGCCCTTAAAGGTACGCCCCTCGGTGTTCATTGCGTTTATGGTGGGCAGGAAGATGGTTTCCATACACGCTTTTGCAATGTCCTCGGTGTAGTAGGGGTTGGGGGCGACGGTGCCCATGCCGCCGGTGTTCAGGCCGGTATCGTTGTCGCCGGCCCGCTTGTGGTCCATGGAGGAGACCATCGGCTTTACGCACTTGCCGTCGGTAAAGGCCAGCACGGAGACTTCCGGGCCTTCCAGGAATTCTTCGATGACCACACGGGAGCCGGACTTACCGAAGATACCCCCTTCCATCATGTCGATGACGGCTTTCTTGGCATCCTCCCGGTTTTCCGCGATGATGACGCCCTTACCCAGGGCCAGTCCGTCGGCCTTGATGACGGTGGGCATGG
>JAZSKZ010000058.1:0-6162 GCA_045535135.1 Faecousia sp. | reverse complement strand
TGCCTGCCGGTGATATCGGCGTAGGTGCCCGTGAAATCGGCTATATGTATGGCCAGTACCGCCGGATTCGCAGTGCTTATGAAGGCGGTGCTATTACCGGTAAGGGTCTGACCTACGGCGGCAGCTTGGGTCGTAAGGCCGCTACCGGCTACGGTCTGCTCTACCTGACAAGAGAGCTTCTGAAGGCTAACGGTCAGGAGCTGGCCGGAAAGACCGTTGTGGTCTCCGGTGCCGGCAACGTTGCTACTTATGCTATTGAAAAGGCTACCCAGATGGGTGCCAAGGTTGTTACCTGCTCCGACTCCACCGGCTGGATCTACGATCCTGAAGGCATTGATGTGGCGCTTCTTAAGGATGTTAAGGAAGTTCGCCGCGCCCGGCTGGATGCCTACGCTGCCCAGCGTCCCAGTGCCCAGTATCATCTGGGCCGTGGCGTATGGAAGGTAAAGTGTGATATCGCACTTCCCTGCGCCACCCAGAACGAGCTGCTCTTGGAGGATGCACAGGCTCTGGTGGCAAACGGCTGTATCGCCGTCTGCGAAGGTGCAAATATGCCCACCACGCTGGAAGCAACCCACTACCTGCAGGAGAACGGTGTTCTGTTCTGCCCCGGTAAGGCTGCCAACGCCGGCGGCGTTGCCTGCTCCGGTCTGGAAATGAGTCAGAACTCCCAGCGCCTCTCTTGGAGCGAGGAGGAAGTGGACCAGAAGCTGCAGACCATTATGGTCAACATCTTCAAGAATCTGGAAAAAGCTGCCAAGGATTACGGTATGGCAGGCAACTATGTTGCAGGTGCCAATATTGCCGGCTTTGAAAAGATTGCGGAAGCTATGCTTGCACAGGCCACCTTCTAAAAACAAACTTACCGCCCGTGGAGTTCCACGGGCGGTTTTTTATGTGCTTAACTCCTTCAGGCGGATGCACACCACTGTAGCATCGTCCTCACCCTGAAGATGACCGTAACTAATCAGCCTTTGCGCCAGCTCCTCATCCCCCAGCTCCATATTCTCCCGGCAAATCCGAAATGCGCCTGCTTCTCCCACGCCGTCGCTGACCAGCACCAGCCGTTGTCCCCTGCGAAGCCGTACCCGCCGGGGCTGTTGCTCCCAGTGCTCCACAGACAGCCCGGGAGGCGGTGTGGGCGTGCCGATTTTTTCCACATTCCTGTCCCGGAACAGATAGGAGGGTGCTGCGCCCCATTTATAAAGTGTTACGCCGCCGGTATCCAGCCGAATCTCCACCATATCCACCGTTACTGCGCCTGCCCGGTCCCGAAGTGCGCAAAGGCTGTTAAAGCACCCCAGAGCGTGCTCCGCCGGATACCCGGCAGTAAGAAGATGCCTAAGCAGCTCCCCGCCGGTCTTGGCTTCCATGGCTGCGCCGGGACCGGTGCCCATTCCATCGCAAAGCAACACATAATACCGCCCGCCGGGGCCGGAGAACCGAATGCATCTGTCCCCGTTTCCTGTTTCTCCCCGGTTGCTGTATACCTGCACCTCTGCCCGATATAGATCCGGCCCGCTGTCCGACCGGCGTGTCAGGGTGTCAGACAGCTCCTGCAGATATCCTGACAGAAAATGATACTGCTGAAGCAGTGCTGTTCTGTACTCCCGCTGGCGCTCCCTGTCTGCCAAAATGGACCGCAGCTGTTCCTGACTGCGGTGCAGCTCCGCCAAAAATCTGCCGCTTTTTTTGCAGACAATGGGCAGCTCCTCCCCGTGAATCAGGGGTTTGTGGAGCAAAAGGCCGGGCAGGGCCCCCAGCCGCCGCACATCCTTGCAGCTTCTCCGGCAGGGACAGCCGCCGCAGGCCGCTTCCGCCGCCCGTGCCACCAGCGCATCCTCATCCACCGGCTGGGCCGGGGTTTCTTCCAAAAGCTGCGCTGTTTGCGCCAGTACCCCGGAGGCCAGCTCCAGCCGCACTTGAGCAAGTCCCGTCTCCCCCCGTCGGTAGGTTGCCGGCCGGGCAGATGGCAGATATGTACCCAGCGCCGCGCCTAAAAAAAGTCCCGGCACCACATACATATCGTATTCCCCGGTAATATACATCACAAAGCCCGCCACCAGAGTAACCGCACAGCTTCCAAACCACTGGGGATATTTTGGCAGAAAGCGAATTAAGTAAGAAAAGCACACGATGGCCGTCATGGGAAGCGGCGTGATGCCTGCCAAATCTAACGCAAGTCCACCCAGCGCTGCTGCCGGAAATGCGCCTCGGACAACCAGTGCGCCTGCTGCAATATAGCCCAGCCCCAAATAGGGCAGCGGCATAATTTGCGCCAATGCCAAAACAGCAAACCCCCAGGCAAACCAATCATAGAGCGGAACCCTCTCCCGCATAACCCGGGTATATAGGGCGGCAGTTGCTCCGGCAAAAAGAACACGCAATATATAGATTGTTACCGGCGGGCAGTCTCTGCCCATACTCTGAAAAATCACCCCGGAGAGCGCCACTGTCAGTGCTGCAGTTACCGGAAGAAGCAGGGGTGCGGTTTTGCACAGAGCCCTGTCCTTTAAAAGGGCCGATAGTAAAAGCGCCACAGATACCCACGCAACCCCCTGGGGAGCGCTCCAAAAATACAGATAACCTGCAGAAGCCCCCAGTGCAGACAAAATAGCACCCCAGCCGCTGTTTCCCAACACAAAACCTGCTCCCAATGGGATATAGTGCTGCCCCAAACCGGCAGCACTGAGCAGAAAGCCCGCGCCAAAGTGCAGCGCTCCCTCCAGCCCTTTTCGAACGATAGGCTCCATTGCCAGATGTTGTAGTTTTCTTTGTCCTTGCCGTACAAATGCCATCATATGTACACACCCTTTCCCCTAAATCCTAACACGGAGCGATAAAAAATTTTGTCGGATGCAGGAAGTAGGGAAAGATTCTTGCATACCGGGAAAAGAAGGTGTATAATAAGGAAAAAGGAGGGGTTCTATGGCGCTGGAATATGAACGGAAATATGCCGCAACGGAGGACTCTCTCCGTCTTATTGCCAAAGGAATGGGCGACCCCACCCAGATACTCTCTATGGAAACCACTTACTACGACACCCGGGACGGTGCCCTTTCCCGACAGCATATAACCCTTCGCCGCCGCACGGAAAACGGCGTGGGTATCTGCACCCTGAAAACCCCCACCGGCACCCTTGCCCGAGGTGAATTTCAGGTGGAGGCTGCCACCATTGAAGAAGCGCTCCCTGTGTTATGTAAACTAAGTGGCTATAAAGAGCTGCTCGTCCTGACTGCCGACGGGGTGGTCCCGGTTTGCGGCGCAAGATTTACCCGCCGTGCCTATCAGGTCTCCTTTGGGGACAGCCTTTTGGAAATTGCGCTGGACAAGGGCGTACTGCTGGGCGGCAAACGGGAGTGTCCCCTCTTTGAGGTGGAAGTAGAGCTTCTTTCCGGCAAGCAGCAGGACGCAGACCTATATGGCGCAATCCTTTCTGCGAAATACACCCTCCAAGAGGAGAAAAAAAGCAAATTCCGCCGGGCACTTGACTTGGCAAAAGGAGAAAGCTGATGGCTCTTGATGCTTTATTTCAAAAATACGACCGCCTGTTTCTTTTTGACACAGAAACCACAGGACTGGACTTTCAGCGGGACGAGATTATCGAATTCGCCGCCGTTGTGGTAGAACAGGAGGCAGGTCAGCTTATTGTCCGGGAAGACTATGATGAGCTTATTTCCCTCTCTCCCGGTGGCTTTATTCCCCAAAAAATTCAGGAGCTGACCGGCATCACCAACGAAGATGTAAAAACCCGGGGTATTCCCAAGGCCCGATTGTGCCGGGACATCGCCCGGATGACGGTGGGAAACACCTTGCTTCTTGCCTATAACGCCCATTTTGATTTGAGCTTTTTATATTATCTGCTTTTGAGAAACGGCGACCCGTCCTGCCTGAAGGGCAAAGACAAGCTGGACCTGCTGACTGTCTACAAAGACCGCAGACCCTATCCCCATAAGCTGTTTAATGCCATCGATGCCTACGGCCTTACAGGCAAAGTGCAAAACTCCCACCGGGCAGTGGATGATGTTTTGGCAACTGTGGAGGTTATGAAAGAGATGGAAAAAGAAAAAGACGATTTTTTGTGTTATGTAAACTTGTTTGGCTATAACCCCAAGTACGGCATCGGCAGTAAGCCTATCGGCTCTGTTACATATAAGCCCCAGCCCTACGATGTACCCATACCCCTTTACGAACAATAGGAGGCAACAAAATGAACGAAAAAGCATATATTTTAGGAACAAAGCGTTCCTGTATCCGGGAGCTTTTTGAATATGGCAGAGGCCGGGCCGCCATTGTCGGCGACGATAAGGTCTACGATTATTCTCTTGGCAATCCCAGCATCCCCGCTCCCAAGGAGGTAGACGAAACCATCGCCCAAATCCTCCGGGATACCGATAGCTTAAAAATCCACGGCTACACCTCTGCGGTGAGCGATTTGGAAACCCGGCAGGCCATCGCCGATGATCTGAACGCCCGTTTCGGTACCGCCGTTTCTCCCGCTTCTCTGTTTATTACCTGCGGTGCCGCCCCCGGACTTTGCGCTGTTTTCAGTGCATTAAGCGTGCCGGGCGGCGAGGTTTTGGCAGTCGCTCCCTTCTTCCCGGAATACAGACCCTTTACGGAAAGTGCCGGTCTTACCTTCCGGGTAGTGCCGCCGGATGTGCCCAATTTCCAGATTAATATGGCTGCTTTGGAAAGTGCCATCACCCCCAACACCCAAGCCATTATCCTCAACTCTCCCAACAATCCCGCCGGTACGGTCTATACCCAGGAAACTCTGGAAAAGCTGGGTACTCTCCTTGCAGAAAAAGAAACCGCCTACGGCCACCCCATTTATATCGTTGCCGACGAGCCTTATCGGGAACTGAGCTATGATGGTGTTATCGTTCCTTTTATCCCTACTATTTATAAAAATACCATTGTCTGCTACTCTTACTCCAAGTCCCTGTCTCTCCCCGGCGAGCGAATCGGCTATGTCTATGTGCCGGAAAACGCCACCGACAGCAAAGCTCTCTATGCCGCCATCGCCGGTGCTGCCCGGAGTATGGGCCACGTTTGTGCCCCCTCTCTGTGGCAAAAAGTAATTGCCCGATGCCCCCACCTGCGCCCCGACCTGCAAAGCTATGACGAAAACCGCCGCACATTGTATGACGGCTTGGTAAGCGCAGGCTATGAGGTAGCAAAGCCCGACGGCGCATTCTACCTCTTTGTAAAGGCCCCCGGCGGCGACGCCAACGCCTTTTCCGAAAAAGCAAAGCTGAAGGATTTGCTGGTGGTACCCGGCGATGATTTCGGCTGTCCCGGCTATTTCCGGCTCTGCTACTGCGTTACCCTGCGGCAGATTAAAGAAAGCCTGCCCATCTTTGCAGAACTTATTAAAGAATAAAAAGCTGCCCTTGTGGATCTCCACAAGGGCAGTAAATTTTATTTTGCTGTGTTGGTAGAGCGCAGAGTAACATCGTGGGCGCCGCCCTCAATAATAGAGGTAGCAGATACCAGTGTCAGCTTGGCATCTCTCTGCAAGTCAGGAATGTTGATTACACCCACATTGCACATAGTGGACTTCACCTTATACAGAGATGCCTCCACATTGTCGTGGAGTGTACCGGCATAGGTAACATAGGAGTCTACGCCTTCCTCAAAGGTGAGCTTGGCAGAGCCGCCCAAGTCGTAACGCTGCCAGTTCCGGGCACGGTTGGAGCCTTCGCCCCAGTACTCCTTCATATAAGCGCCGTTGACCAGCACCTTATTCGTGGGGGACTCGTCAAACCGGGCAAAGTACCGGCCCAGCATCAGGAAATCTGCGCCCATTGCCAGAGCCAGTGTCATATGATAGTCGTGTACGATACCGCCGTCAGAGCAGATGGGCACATAAATGCCGGTTTCTGCAAAGTATTCGTCCCGGGCAGCCGCTACTTCAATAAGAGCGGTAGCCTGACCGCGGCCAATACCCTTCGTTTCCCGGGTGATGCAGATAGAACCGCCGCCGATACCGACCTTAACAAAGTCTGCGCCGGCCTTTGCCAAGAAGCGGAAGCCCTCTCTGTCAACCACGTTACCGGCACCGATTTTCACCGTATCGCCGTAGTTTTCACGAACCCAGGCAATGGTCTTTTCCTGCCAGCAGGTATATCCCTCGGAGGAGTCGATTACCAGTACATC
>JAZSKZ010000145.1:0-9498 GCA_045535135.1 Faecousia sp. | reverse complement strand
CACTTGTCTTCCTAAGACCGCTTGGCCTCCGACTTCCCAGCGCAATCAGTGTGGGGCTGTAGGCATCCATTCGGTAAGAGGTGGTGGGACCGGCAGAACCGATTACCTGCCCGTCCTTGGCCGGGGTAGGGCCTACGAAATAGAGAATACTGTTTTCTGTATCAAAGGGCAGGGGCTTGCCCTGCGCTACCAGCTCGCAAAGCCGCTTGTGGGCTGCATCCCGGGCAGTATAGACGGTGCCGGAAATAAGGCAACTGTCGCCAGCCCGGAGTTTTCGTGCTGCCTCTCGGGTCAGAGGTGTCTGTAGCTTTATCATTGCCATCTTAAAGCACCTCCGTCTTATGTCTGGTTACGTGGCAATTTATATTGACAGCGACGGGGAGACCGGCAATATGGGTCGGGTAGGTTTCGATATTCACCGCCAATGCGGTGGTCTTTCCGCCAAAGCCCTGCGGGCCGATGCCGAGAGCGTTAATTCCTGCCAAGAGTTCCTTTTCCAGTTGGGCGTATATAGGTTTGGAGTTTGGGGTGGCGGTATCCCGCAATAGCGCTTTTTTGGCAAGGAGCGCAGCCTTATCAAAAGTGCCGCCGATACCTACGCCAACCACAATGGGCGGACAGGGGTTGGGTCCGGCATCTTCTACCACCTGCAAAACAAATTTCCGCACGCCCTCCAAACCGTCAGAGGGGCGGAGCATTTTGATTTGGCTCATATTTTCACTGCCAAACCCCTTGGGAGCAACAGTGATTTCCACATTTTCGCCGGGGACGAGTTCGTAGTAAATCATAGCCGGGGTATTGTCGCCGGTATTTACCCGCTCCAAGGGGTCAGCTACCACACTTTTTCGCAGGAAGCCTTCTTTGTAGCCCTGACGCACGCCCTCGTGGATGGCCTCATTCAGATCGCCCTGAATATGCACATCCTGACCGATTTTCAGAAAAACACAGGCAACGCCGGTATCCTGACAAATGGGTAGATTTTCCCGCTGGGCAATTTCATAGTTTTCTATAATGCGCCCTAAAATTTCCTGTGCCTGCGGCCACGGTTCTTCTGTGTGGCTCTGGGTAATACACTGCTTCATATCCTCCGGGAGGTGGCAGTTGGCTTCTATACACAGGCGCTTTACGGTTTTTGTAATTATCTGACAGTCTAACTCCCGCATAAACGTCTACCTTTCTACATTTATCCGCAAATACTATATAACACTTTTCGGGAAAAAGCAATTTATTTTGGCATTATCGGCTGAAAACAGATTGCAATTGCAATAGGGCGTGCCCTGTGGTATACTGTAGTAAATAAGCATCAGGAGAGCACTTATGAAACATACCTCCCAGTATAAAATGCTGCTATTTTCCGTGATACAGCTTGTTGCATTTGCGATGATCCTTGCCACGATGCTGTCTGCCTGCGGCGGCGAACTGCCGGAGGTCTCCGGCACCAAGGAAACCACCACAGAAACCACTGCGGAAACCACCACGGAGGCTACGACAGGGGCCACCACAGTACCGGAGGAAACCCGGGAGCTGAAGGGAAATCCCTATCTTGCCGACGATTTTTATAAGGAAAACGGCTTTCTCCACTGCTCGGCAACCAAAACTGCCGTGTGCATTGATATTTCCAACTATCAGGGAGATGTGAACTGGAAAAAGGTGAAGGCGGCCGGTGTGGATTATGTGATTCTCCGGGCAGGCTTTCGGGGCTATGGCTCTGCCGGTAACATTGTGGCAGATGCCAGTGTGGAGAAAAACTATCTAGGCGCTCGGGAAGCGGGGCTGAAGGTGGGCTTTTACTTCTTCTCTCAAGCAAAAACCGTGAAGGAGGGGCAGGAGGAGGCCCGGTTTGTGCTGGATATGGTGAAGGACTGGCAGGTAGACCTGCCCATCGCCTGCGACTGGGAATATAAGGAAAACTACCGGGTTTCCGGTATGTCTAAAGCAGCGGCTACCAATTGCGTCAAGGCCTTTTGCGAAACCGTGGAGGATGCCGGATATCAGAGTATGTTCTACTGCACGGATGTTACTGCCTTCCAAAAGCTGGATTTGCAGGAACTGCGGCAGTTCGGCATCTGGTACGCAGATTATCAAAGCTTCTTGGGCTTCGACTATCAGGTGGATATGTGGCAGTATTCCGAAAAGGGAAAGGTGTCGGGTATCTCCGGGAATGTGGATTTGAATCTTATTTTCTTTGAAGATTCTATTTTTGAGGGGAAATTACAGTAAAAAAACAGGGTCGTGCATCAATTACGATGCACGACCTTTTTGTATAAAAGCAGTATTTTCCGGGGAAAATGGCAGGGAATAGAAATCAGCCGGCCAGAATCTCTGCCTTGATGACACCCGACGTCTCCTGCAGCTCATGGAGCATATCCTCAAGACCGATGTTCAGATTAATGGTTTCTGCGGAGATGGTAACAATGGCGCAGCCGTTGGTGGGGACAATGGAGTTAATGGTCATAATATTGGCCTCGCAGCGGGCAAAAATAGAAAGCAGGCTGGAGAGCATACCCATTTCGTCGCTGAGAAGGAACTGGAAGGTAACCACTCTGCCGGTGGCCATACTCTGGAAGGGGAACAGGGCGTCCCGATATTTATAAAAGGCACTGCGGCTGATGCCGGTCTGCTTGGCGGCCTCGTTCACAGTAGATACCCGGCCGGTGGAGAGCAGACGCTTGGCTTCTGCAACTTTCAAAAATACTTCTGGCAATGCGGATGCTTCAACGATGAAATACTTAGGACTGCTGGCCATATGTAACCTCCTGCTTCCGTCAAAAAGACAGAATTCTTTAGTTGTTTCAGGACTATTTTAACATATATTTTATAAAAAGCAAGCCTTTGAGCGAAAGGAATGAGGGAAATAACACTGTGATTCTTGGGAAAAAGGTATTATGGGCGGTGGGCGTTTTCGTGGCGCTTTGGCTAGGCGTGCGGTATCTCCTGCCGGTGGCTGCGCCTTTTCTCTTCGGTGCACTGCTGGCGCTGGCGGCAGAGCCGGCGGGGCGTTTCGCTACCCGCAAGGGGCATCTGCCCCGGCACATAGCTGCGCCTTTGGCGGTGGGGAGCACACTGCTGCTTTTCATAGCACTGCTGTCAATTTTGGGCGCAGCGGCGGTGCGGGAGCTGGGGAGCTTGGTACACGCACTGCCGGATTTGCAGAAAACGGCTATGGATGGGGTACACACCCTGCAAAACTATTTAACAGATATGGCGGAAAAAGCCCCGGACGGCGTCCGCCCGCTGCTGACGGATACAGTACACCGGGTTTTCAGCGACGGGACGGCGGTGATGGATCAGGTGGCAGACCGCCTGCCCGGGGTAATCGGTTCGGTGCTGGGTGCTGTGCCGGACAGGGCGCTGGGGTTTGGCACCGGGATTTTGGCCGCCTTTATGATTTCTGCCCGGCTGCCGAAACTGAAGGCGGAAATTGTTGCCCGTATCCCGGAAAAATGGAAAGAAACCTATCTGCCCGCCATTTCCCGCCTGCGCCGGACTCTTTGGGGGTGGCTGAAGGCCCAGCTGACTTTGGCGCTTATCACTTGGGGTATTGTAACGGTTGGCTTTTTGCTGATGAAAATTCCCTTTGCGCCGGCTTGGGCAATTTTGGTGGCGCTGGTGGATGCGGTGCCGCTGTTGGGAACGGGAACGGTACTGGGACCCTGCGCGGTGGTGTGCATTTTGCAGGGGAAGATAAGTCAGGCACTTTCTTATTTGGGTGTGTACTTGGTGGCGGTTACAGTTCGCACCAGCTTAGAGCCCCGGCTGGTGGGACGGCATTTGGGGCTTGACCCGCTGGCGACCCTGTTTTCTATTTATTTAGGCTACCGATTTTGGGGATTCTTGGGTCTTGTTTTTGCGCCGATCGTGGCTTCTGCCGTTTTGCAGTTGGGAAATGCGGAAAAATTGTAGATTTCTATTGTGCATCCGTTATATTTTTGCTATAATATAAAGAAAATGATATAATGGATGTGTTATGTTTTGAAATACGGAATTTGGAATGTGGCAGAGCCGAAGGCAGAAAGTGTGAATACCTTGGTGCGGGAGAACTATCCGCCGCTGGTGGCAATGATTCTTGCCGCCCGGGGGATTATGGATGGCCGTCAGGCCAAGGCCTACCTGGGCTGCGATGATCCGCTGCCGGATCCCTTTTTGCTGACCGATATGGTGCCTGCGGTGAACCGAATTGCTGCGGCTTTGGCGCGGGGTGAGCGGATTGCTGTTTTTGGCGATTACGATGTGGATGGCATTACTGCCACCAGCTTGCTTACGGATTTCCTGCGGAGTATGGGGGCGGACTGTGTACCTTACATCCCCGGTCGGCTGGAGGAGGGCTACGGTTTGAATGCCTTGGCTATCGACTATTTGAACGGACAGGGTGTCCGTTTGATCATTACGGTAGACTGCGGCATTACTGCCATTGAAGAAGCCCGGCTTTGCAAGTCTTTGGGTATTGACCTTATTATTACCGACCATCACGAGTGCAAGGAAATTCTCCCGGAGGCGGTTGCGGTGGTAGATCCTCACCGTCCTGACGGGGGCTATCCCCATAAAAATCTCTCCGGTGTAGGTGTGGCCTTTAAGCTGGCTGCCGCACTGGCAGGAAGCCAGCAGAAGGTGCTGGAGCGCTACGGCGATATGGTGTGCTTGGGTACGGTGGCGGATGTGATGAACCTGCAGGGGGAAAATCGCCTGTTTGTTACCCGGGGCCTTGCCCAAATGCAGGAAAATCCTCGTGTGGGTCTTGCGGCACTGATGGAAATTTGCGGCTGTAGTAGCAATGATTTAAGCGCCTCCTCGCTGGGCTACATTTTGGCGCCCCGCATTAATGCCGCCGGTCGGATGGGGCAGATTCATCTGGCGCTGGAGTTGTTTTTGACGGAGGATAAGCAGTATGCCCGCACCTTGGCGGAGGGGCTTTGCGATCTGAACCGTCAGCGGCAGAGCGTGGAGACGGAAATCTATGATCAGGCCATCAGTATGCTCCCTGTGGGAAAACTCCCGGAGGCTGTGGTGCTGGCAGACGATAGCTGGCATCAGGGCGTTGTGGGTATTGTGGCAAGCCGGATTGCGGAGGAATACTGTTGCCCGGCGATACTTATCTGTTTGGACGGTGAGCACGGTAAGGTTAGTTCCCGCAGTTATGGCGGCTTTAACCTGTTTGCTGCACTGAAAACAAATGCCGATTTACTGGAAAGCTACGGCGGCCACGAACTGGCGGCAGGTTTTACCATTCGCAGAGATAAAATTGCGCAGTTCCGGCAGGCACTGTGCGCCCAGGCAGGGGAATACTATGCCGGTGACACCGCCGGTGCGGCGCTGAGCGCCGATTGCGTGATTTCCCCGGAACTGTTTACCCTCTATAATGTGGATTCCCTGAAGCGGCTGGAGCCTTGTGGCAACGGCTGTCCCAAGCCGACTCTGGTTATGGAGCAACTGGAAATTGAACGCATTACCCAGGTGGGCAGCGGCAGACATATGCGCCTGCGCCTGCGGAAGGGGCACTACTGCTTTAATGCTATTTACTTCTCCGCCAATGCGGAAACTGCCTGTATTTCTCAGGGAGATGTGGTGGATGTGGCATTTTCTCCCCAGATTAATGAATTTCGGGGCGAGCGCACCGTGCAGATGAATATTACGGATATCCGCCCCAGCTGCGCTGTGCCCTGCTGCCCGGATACGGAGAATTACCGGGCACTGCGGAAAGGCTGTCTTACTGCCGGACAGGCAGAGGAGATGCTCCCCGACCGGGAGACTCTGGGGACGGTGTGGCGCTATTTGGCTATGCAAAAGTCCCACCGGGAAACGGTGATGAGCCTGTGCCGGAAAATCGTTCGCTGGTCGGGAAAGTCTATGAGCCTTTCTCAGGTGATGACGTGTTTGAATATTTTTGCCGATGTGGGTCTTATTGAGCTGCAGCGGCAGCATCGGTATCTTGAGGTACGGGCATTGGTGGACCACGAAAAGACCGATTTATCTAAAAGTCCCACTATGCAGTACTTGTTGCAGAGAAAAGAGAGTGTAGTATAAATGGAAACCTATGAGGCGCGGTACAATGCCCTTTGTGCCGCAATTGAAAAACATATGCCCGACACGGATATGGCCCGGATTGACCGGGCGGTTGCCTATGCCCGGGATAAGCATAAGGATCAGAAGCGTAAGGACGGCTCTCCTTATGTGATTCACCCTCTGGCGGTGGCGGAAATCGTGGCGGAGCTGGGTCTGGATGAGGACGCTATTTTAGGCGCCCTGCTTCACGACTGTATTGAAGATACGGATGCCTCCTATGACGAGATCGAAAAGCTGTTCGGCACTACCTGCGCAGAGCTGGTGGATGGCGTTACCAAGCTGACCCGTGCCAACTTCTCCAGCAACGAGCAGGAGCAGATGGAAAACCTGCGCAAGATGTTTATGGCAATGTCCAAGGATATCCGGGTGGTGCTGATCAAAATCTCCGACCGTCTGCACAATATGCGCACGATGCAGTATCAGACTCCGGAAAAACAGCTTTTAAAGTGCCGGGAAACAATGGATATCTATGCGCCCCTTGCGTACCGTCTAGGTATGCAAAAAATCAAGTGGGAGCTGGAGGATATTGCCCTGCGCTATATTGACCCTACGGGCTATGAGCAGATTATGACCCACCTGCAAACCCATAAGCAGGAGGATGAGGCTTTTATGAGCGTCATTCAGGGAAAAATCCGGGAGCGCCTGGAAAATATGGGCATCCACAGCTCCACCTATGGCCGGATTAAGCACGTTTATTCCATTTATCGGAAGATGAACGCCCAGGATAAGACGATGGACGAGCTCTACGACATCTATGCGTTCCGGGTCATTGTGGATTCCATTCCCGACTGTTACAATGTTTTGGGCCATATCCACGATTTGTTCAACTTGGTGCCCGGTCGGTTTAAGGACTATATTTCCACCCCCAAGCCCAATATGTATCAGAGTCTGCACACCACGGTTATCGGCGTGCAGGGCATCCCGTTTGAGGTGCAAATCCGCACTTGGGAGATGCACGAAACCGCAGAATACGGTGTTGCTGCTCACTGGAAATACAAGCAGGGCGGAAAAGGGGATGAAAAGGACTTCGAGTGGATTCGCCGGCTTTTGGAAAGCCAGCAGGATACGGATGCGGAGGACTACGTAAGCTCCTTTAAAATCGATATGTTTGACGACGAGGTGTTCGTCTTTACCCCCAAGGGTAAAATCGTATCGCTTCCTGCCGGCTCTACGCCTATTGACTTTGCTTATGCTATTCACTCCGGCGTGGGTAACTCTCTGGTAGGCGCCAAGGTCAATAACCGAATTTGCAATATTGATACACCGCTTAAAAACGGCGATATTGTGGAGATTATCACCTCCAAGACCGCCAAGGGTCCCAGCCGGGATTGGCTGAATATCTGCCGCTCCAATCAGGCCAGAACAAAGATTAAGCAGTGGTTCAAGAAGGAAAAGCGGGAGGAGAATGTGCTCCACGGACGCAGCAGCTTTGAAGCGGAAATGCGCCGCCTGATGCTGCCCCTGACCGCACTGACCGACCCGGAGCTGGAGAGCGGACTTCTCAAAAAGCTGGCCTTTGATACTTGGGACGATATGTACGCCGCCATCGGCTACGGCGGTCTTACCGCCTCCAAGGCAGTAGGCAGAATCCGGGACGACATCAATCGGGCAACCCGCACTCAGACGGAAAAAACCACACCTCTGCGCCTCGCCCCGGAAAGCGAGGCGGCGAAGCGCAATCGCCACGGCGTCAACGGTGTTATCGTAGAGGACATTGAATCCTGTATGATTAAGTTCTCCAAGTGCTGTACGCCTGTGCCCGGCGATGCCATTATCGGCTTTATTACCAAGGGCTTCGGCGTATCTGTCCACCGGGCAGACTGCCCCAACACCGCCGGACGGGATGATCCCCAAATGGCCGCCCGTTGGGTGCGTGTCCGCTGGGCAAATCAGGAGGAGCAGCCCTTTGATACCACACTGGAACTGGACTGCATTACCCGTGATGGTCTGCTTTTGGATGTGGCAACAACGATGACCACCGCCCGGGTGCGCGTTAAGGAGCTTAACGGCAAGGATCTGCCCGGCGGCCACAGTGTATTTACGGTGCGCTTCGAGGTAAAAAATGTGGAGGAGCTGGAATCTATCCGCAATAAGCTTCTGGGTATCCGGGATGTGATCGGCTCCCGCAGAGGGCAGAACTAAGGAGAGCGTATGAGAGCAGTACTCACAAGAGTAAAATCCGCATCTGTCGCAATTGACGGAAAGACGGTCGGCAGTATCGAAAAAGGCTTTCTGATTCTCTTGGGCGTAGGCCCGGAGGATACGGAAGCGAAGTGCCGGTATTTGGCGGAAAAGGCGTTGGGCCTGCGGATTTTTGAGGATGAAAACGGAAAAATGAATTTGGGCCTTTCCGATGTGGCGGGAGAAGTGCTGGTAGTCAGCCAATTTACCCTGTACGGAAATTGCCGGAAGGGGCGTCGTCCCAGCTTTACCGAGGCGGCAAACCCGGAGCTGGGAAATCGGCTCTATGAGCGGTTTTTGAAAGACTGCGAAGAGCTGGGTTATCCGCCCCAGCACGGTGTTTTCGGCGCAGATATGCAGGTATCTTCCGTAAATGACGGGCCTGTAACCTTAATTCTGGATACGGATGTGCTTCTGGACACACCCCGGAGAAATTAAATGGAAATTGTATCGATGCCCGTTGGGGCCTATCAGACAAACTGCTATATGGTATGGGCAGAGGACCGGGACGATTGCTTGCTTATTGACCCGGGTTATTCGCCTGAGTGGCTTTTGCAGCAAGTGCAAAAGAAGAATAAAACCCTTTCCGCCATTTTGCTCACCCACGGGCATTTTGATCATGTGGGCGGCGTACGGGAAATCGCAGAAAAGACCGGCTGCGATGTCTATTTGCGCAGTGAGGAGCGGACGATGCCGCAAAGCATGACGGCAGGGGAACTATACAGCACCCATAGTTATGGGGATAGCGTAACCGCTGCCGGAATTACTTTTCGGGTGCTTCACACCCCGGGGCATACCCCCGGTTCTGTGTGCCTGATTGCAGATAATGTGATTTTCTCCGGCGATACCCTCTTTGCCGGAAGCCGGGGGCGGACGGATTTTCCCGGCGGCAGCGAGACAGAGATTACCGCTTCGCTAAAAAAGTTGGCGAAACTGCCCGGAGAATATCAGGTGCTGCCCGGCCACGGTGAAATGACCCTTTTGTCCTACGAAAGAGAATTCAATCCCTACTTGTGAGGAAATTATGAAGCTTCAGATTACAGGTCATGATGACCGGTATGCAGTGGAACAATTACAAATGGCGTTGTTTCCTCAAAGTGAGGAAGGGGAGGCGTTTTCCTGCCTGTACCGGGGGAAAATATGGCTGACCGCTGTCAGCCGGATTACCCTTGACGGCAAAACTACCCGTGCAGTACGCAGACTCCGGGCTTCTGAGGAGACTGTGCGTCTGCGCCGCCGGATTTTGCAGCAAAGCTA
>JAZSKZ010000019.1:0-4453 GCA_045535135.1 Faecousia sp. | reverse complement strand
TGCTTGCCGCGCAGCAGGTTAGCAGCGATGACAGCAGTACGGCCCAGAGGCTTGCCGGCTGCATCGATGACATACCACTTGCGCTCTACGGTTTCCAGTTTAGCCAGAGTAGTGGACATTATGCTTTCCTCCATATAGGTAAATTATTTTTTGACAAATCTTAATGTAAGCGGTACAATAGCCGCAAACGCTTGATTTTTATACCACATTGGAAATAAAATGTCAACACAATTTTTGAAAAAATTTATGAAATACCGAAAGAACTTGTAAATTCTCCGTTTATCTCGCTGAATCTCTCAAATGCTCACTTTCTATTTTTACTTTTTTGGAGGAAAGTCCATGCTGCAGAAACTGGTTGGGCTCACACGCCGCTGTGTGGAGGACTACAATATGATAGAAGAGGGGGACCGCATCGGCGTAGGTGTGTCCGGGGGAAAGGACTCCCTTGCGCTATTAGTACTCCTCTCCGAGCTGCGGAAATATAACCACGAAAGGTTCTCTTTGGAAGCCATTACCATCGATATGGGGCTTTCTATGGACTATTCCGGCATTGAGAAGCTTTGCCGGGAGCTGGATGTGCCCTTTACCCTTGTGAAAACGGAAATCGGCCCCATTATTTTTGAGCACCGCAAGGAAAAGAACCCCTGCTCCATGTGTGCCAAAATGCGCCGGGGGGCGCTGAATCAGGCGCTGCTGGACAGAGGGCTTAATAAACTGGCGCTGGGCCACCACTATGACGATGCGGTGGAGACCTTTATGATGTCCCTTCTCTATGAGGGGAGAATCAGCTGCTTCCAGCCGGTAACGGACTTGGACCGCACGGGCATCATTCAGATTCGCCCTATGCTCTACATTCACGAAAAGACCATTGAGAGCTTTGCCACCCGGGAAAACCTGCCGGTGCTGCAAAACCGCTGCACCGTGGACAGGCAGACAAAGCGTGAGGAGATTAAAAAGCTGGTTTACGACCTCGGCGCCACCTATCCCGACCTTAAGGAGCGGATTTTCGGCGCAATGCAGCGCTATCCCCTGGCGGCTTGGGAGCCCCGGGGCAGATATAAGCGCCCCAAGGATGTATGATTTTCCAGTACTGGGGAATACTGCCTTTACAGGAGGCGGTAATATGGTCAAAGGCATATCCAAGCAGGTGATAGTCTTAAATGCCCCGGAGCCTAAGCTCTTTGAGCAGGCGATTTTTATCCTCAAGGAGGATTCCCCGGGGGTTACAGACGAAATATTAATGAAGGAAGCCAAAAAGCTCATTGGCAGCGGTGTCGGCAGCAGAAAGGAAAAATTCCTTGGCCCGCTTTGGGCGCTGGGCGGCGGCACGGCGGTGGGGCTTTTGTGGCTGATGAGTTTTCTTCTTTGACTTGCAACGCCCTCTTTTGTGTGGTATAATGCCCGCAAAAGGGGGCGAAATTGTGCGTCTTGGGAATTTTGAAATGGAAAAGCCTGTGGCTCTGGGCCCTATGGCAGGGGTAACCGACTGGGCGTTCCGTACAATTTGCGCCCAGCTGGGAGCAAACCTGACGGTTACGGAAATGGTCTCCTCCCGGGCCCTTGTATATAAGGATAAAAAGAGTGCCGCCCTATTAAAGAAAAATGAGGGCAGTATTTGCGGCGCACAGATTTTCGGCAACGACCCGGATGTGATGGCAGAGGGCGCACGCCTTGCCTTAGAGATTTCCGGCTGTGATTTTATTGATATCAATATGGGCTGCCCGATGCCCAAAATCGCCAACTCCGGCGACGGCTGCGGCTTAATGCGTACCCCCGAGCTGGCAGGGAAGATTCTTTCTGCTGTTGTAAAAGCGGTGGATGTGCCGGTTACGGTAAAGTGCCGTCTTGGCTGGGACAAGGGAAGCATCAATGTTATGGACTTTACTGCCCGGATGGAGGACTGCGGAGCCGCTATGCTTTCCGTTCACGGCCGTACCCGGAGTATGCTCTATTCCGGCGTGGCGGACTGGGATATGATTGGAAAGGTAAAGGCTGCCAGAAACATTCCCGTTCTTGCCAACGGCGATGTGGTGGACGGCGCATCTGCGGTGCGGTGCTTAAAATGGACCGGGGCAGACGGGCTGATGATCGGCAGAGCCACCTTTGGCGACCCGTGGATTTTTACCGAGGTGCAAAAGGCCCTTTCCGGGGAGGACTATACCCGCCCTGTCTTAAAGGACCGGGTGGAGGTTGCCCTTCGCCAGTTCCGGCTTGCCTATGAGGATAAGGGGGAGCATATTGCCTGTTTAGAGGCGAGAAAGCATTTTGCCTGGTATTTGCGGGGTGTGCCCCACAGCAGCTTTTATAAAAATCAGATTTCTTCTATTTCCTCTATGGAGGATATTTCCCGGATTGCAAAGGATATCTGTCGGGACTTGGGATAAAAAGTGGGAGAATTCCGGATTCTCTCTTGACAGATACCCCCTCTTTCGACTAAAATAGAGGGCAGAGCAAAATTTGGCGGTTGACAAACACAGCACCCTGTGTTACAATCTGCCGGATAATGTTTTTAGGATATAAGGAGGTACCCCGCGATGATGGAGAGAAACGGCAAAATGATGGCTGTCCACTGCACTGGAGGCAGTGTTTTTTCTCGTCCCTGGGCTCAGGCGTTGGTATCCGAAAATCGTTCATATGTTGTGTTTCCCGGCTTTTGTGATGTGCATGTGCATTTCCGTGAGCCGGGTTTTTCTTATAAAGAGACCATTGCCTCCGGCAGCCGGGCAGCGGCCCGTGGCGGCTATACCGCCGTGTGTACCATGCCCAACTTAAATCCCGTGCCGGACTCTGTGGAAAATCTGCGTCAGCAGCTTTCCATTATTGAAAAGGATGCCTGCATCCATATCTACCCCTACGGCTCTATTACTGTGGAGCAAAAGGGCGAAGGCCTTGCGGACCTTGCGGGGATGGCACCGGATGTGATTGCCTTTTCCGATGACGGTAAGGGTGTCCAAGAAGAGGAAATGATGCGCCAGACGATGCTTCGGGCAAAGGCCCTTGGCAAAATGGTGGTTGCCCACTGCGAGGTAAATAGTCTTTTGCACGGCGGCTATATCCACGACGGGCAGTACGCCAAGGACCACGGCCACAAGGGCATCTGCAGCGAGAGCGAATATGCGCAGGTGGAAAGAGATTTGCGCCTTGCGGAGGAAACCGGGGCGGCCTACCACGTGTGCCATATTTCCACCAAGGAAACGGTGGAGCTGATTCGCCAGGCAAAGCGCCGGGGCGTGAATGTAACCTGCGAAACCGGCCCCCACTACCTTGTGATGGACGATAGCGATTTGCAGGAGGACGGCAGGTTTAAGATGAATCCGCCGCTGCGCAGCCCGGAGGATCGGAAAGCGCTGGTAGAAGGCATTTTAGACGGCACCATTGATATGATTGCCACCGACCACGCCCCCCACTCTGCCGAGGAAAAGAGCAGGGGACTCTCTGGCAGCAGCTTCGGTATTGTGGGTCTTGAAACTGCCTTTGCGGTGCTTTATACTCGCCTAGTAAAGCCCGGCGTACTGAGTCTTGAAAGGCTTATTGAGCTGCTGGCGATAAATCCCCGAAAGCGGTTCGGGATTCCTCAGGGCGAAAGCTACACTGTTTGGGATCTAAACAAGACCTTTACGGTAGACCCCAAGGATTTTGTGTCTATGGGCAAGGCAACGCCCTTTGCCGGCTGGGAGCTAACGGGTGAATGTGTAATGACCGTATGCGACGGAAATGTCGTGTACAGAAGATAAATTTGGAGGAAATGAAATGGCTAAGCGTACGGACCTTAAGAAAATTCTGATTATCGGCTCCGGCCCCATTGTAATCGGTCAGGCTGCCGAATTTGACTACGCAGGCACACAGGCTTGCCTTGCCCTCAAGGAGGAAGGCTATAAGGTTATTCTGTGTAACTCCAACCCCGCAACCATTATGACCGACACCACCATTGCAGACAAGGTGTATATGGAGCCTCTTACTTTGGAGTATGTGGCAAAAATTCTCCGCTACGAGCGCCCGGACGCCATTTTGCCCGGCATCGGCGGTCAGACCGGCCTAAACCTTGCGATGCAGCTGGAAAAGAAGGGCGTTCTGAAGGAATGTAATGTGGAGCTGCTGGGCACCAGCAGTGAGTCCATCGAGCGGGCAGAGGACAGAGAGCTGTTTAAGGAGCTGTGCCAGTCCATCGGCGAGCCCACCATTCCCTCCGAAATTACCTACAGCTTGGAGGAAGCCAAGGAAGCAGCCGCAAGAATCGGCTATCCTGTGGTTCTGCGCCCGGCATTTACCTTGGGCGGCACCGGCGGCGGCTTTGCCTACAGCGAGGAAGAGCTGGTGGAAATCGGCATCAATGCCTTTAAGCTTTCTCCCGTGCATCAGGTGCTGGTGGAGAAGTCTGTCCGTGGCTATAAGGAAATCGAATTCGAGGTTATGCGGGACTCACAGGACCACGCCATCACCATCTGCGGCATGG
>JAZSKZ010000137.1:0-2650 GCA_045535135.1 Faecousia sp. | reverse complement strand
TGGATGAGCCCACCGCCGGCCTGGATCCCTCCGGGCGGGAGGAGATCCTGCAAAACATTGAAAGCTACCGCAAGGCGAAAAATGCCACCATCATTATGGTCAGCCACTCTATGAACGATATGGCCCGTATGGCAGACAGACTCTTGGTTTTCTGCAACAGCCACCTTGCGATGGACGGAACACCCCGGGAGGTTTTTGCCCGGGCGGACGAGCTTGTGGAAATGGGTCTGG
Organism: Faecousia sp.; assembly: GCA_045535135.1. GTDB lineage: Bacteria > Bacillota > Clostridia > Oscillospirales > Oscillospiraceae > Faecousia. The sequence continues at coordinate 2,419 of JAZSKZ010000137.1, read as the reverse complement.
ATATTCCCGATGTAACCCGGGTGTTTATGAAGCTGCGGGAAATGGGTATTCCTGTGGAGCCGGTATATACCACGACCCAAGCGGTAGAGGCACTCCTGAAGCTGAAGGAGGGCTGCTGATATGTTAAAAGACATTACCCTCGGTCAGTATTTTCCCGGCAATTCCGTGGTTCACAAATTAGATCCCCGGACGAAGCTGATACTGCTGATTGTTTTCATTGTAACGCTTTTCTGCGCAGGCAACTGGTTCAGCTACGGCGTGTGCCTTCTGTTTTTGACAGTGGTAATCGGCATTTCCACCATTCCGCTGAAGGCGATTGTACGGGGTATGAAGCCCCTTGTTGTGATTCTGATTTTTACCGGCGTGCTGAACCTATTTCTGACACCCGGCGAAAAGGTTCTTCTAGCCTTCTGGGGCATCAAGATTACTTGGGAAGGCGTTGTCCGGGCAATCTTTATGGTCTCCCGGATTCTGATGCTCATAACCGCAACCTTCTTGCTTACCTATACCACATCTCCCATCGCCCTTACCGATGGCTTGGAATCCCTGCTCAGCCCCCTTAAAAAGCTTCGCCTGCCTGTCCACGAGCTTTCCATGATGATGTGTATTGCGCTGCGGTTTATCCCCACGCTGATTGAAGAAACAGATAAAATCATCTCTGCCCAAAAGGCAAGAGGTGCGGATTTTGAAAGCGGAAAGCTGATGCAGCGGGTAAAGGCGCTGGTGCCTATTTTGGTGCCGCTGTTTATCAGCGCCTTCCGTCGTGCGGATGAGCTGGCAACGGCAATGGAGTGCCGCTGTTATCAGGGCGGCGAGGGCCGCACCAAAATGAAGCAGATGCGCTATGCGTGGCGGGACTTTTCGGCCTTCATCACAGGCGCAGTTGTGTTTGCGGCGGTTATTATATTGAGAAGTTTCGGCTTGTGAGGGAAGTATGCGAAATATTGCGCTGTTTTTGACATATGAGGGCACAGCCTACCACGGATGGCAGATGCAAAAAGATTTGCCTACCGTGCAGGAAACCCTGGAAAAAGCCGTCGGGGCAGTGGTGGGACACCCGGTACACGTTACCGGCTGCGGTCGCACCGATGCGGGCGTCCACGCCAAGTGCTATGTGGCAAATTTCCGCACCGAATCCACCATTCCCACGGAGCGGCTGCCCTATGCCCTCAATACCCATTTGCCCCCGGATGTGGTGGTAACGAAGGCCTTTGAAGTCCACGAGGACTTTAACGCCATCGGCTCCTGCGCCAAAAAGGAATATACCTATATTATCTACAATTCCCGGGTGCGGGACCCGTTTTATGTAAACCGCGCTTGGTTTTACCCCAAGCACTTGGATGAGAAGATTATGCAGGCAGCGGCGGACCAGTTTGTGGGCACCCACGATTTTGCCGCTGTGCGGAGTGTGGGAACGGATGTAAAATCTACCGTAAGAACGGTATACTATTATAATGTGGAGCGGCAGGGAAATCTTCTGCTGCTGAGAGTCTGCGCCAACGGCTTTTTGTACAATATGGCAAGGGCAATGGCGGGCACGGTTGTCTACGCCGCCGGGGGAAGATTTCCCCCGGAGGAAATCGGAAAAATCCTATTATCCGGCAACCCCACTGCCGCAGGTCCCACCGTGCCTCCCGGCGGTCTGTATATGACCCACCTGTGGTACGATGATGGCGTGGAGAATTTTGAATGTCCCGGTTAGAAACGGAGTGAAGCAAAATGCAACCGAAGATGTGTGTGAAATGCAAAAAGAATATCGCCGTGGTTTTCATTACGAAAATTGAAAACGGCGCTACCTTAAATGAGGGCTACTGCTTAAAGTGCGCCCGGCAGCTGGGCGTGCCTCAAATTGACCAGGTTGTGAAACAGATGGGCATTTCTGAGGATGAGCTGGATAACTTGAGCGACGAAATGAGCAGTATGTTCGGTCAGATGGAGCAGGAGGACGAGGACGAAACCGAAAGCCGTACGGCTACTTTTCCTCTGCTTAATCAAATGTTCGGCAGCAATCTGCCTATGAAGCGTCAGGAGCAGCCGGATGCGGAAGAGGAGCAGGACGCGCCCAAGAAGAAATCCAAGAAGCATAAGTTTTTGGATGCCTACTGTATGGATCTGACCGGCCGCGCCCGGGAGGGTAAGCTGGATAAGGTGATCGGCAGAGATGTGGAGACCGAGCGGGTCATCCAAATTCTCAACCGCCGCCAGAAGAATAACCCCTGCCTGATCGGCGAGCCGGGCGTTGGCAAACCCGCCATCGCAGAGGGCCTTGCCCAGCGGATTGTTGCCGGGGATGTGCCATATAAGCTGCGGGACAAGGAAGTATTCCTGCTGGATTTGACTGCTCTTGTGGCAGGCACCCAGTTCCGAGGTCAGTTTGAAAGCCGTATGAAGGCGCTGATCAGTGAGATCAAAGCATGCG
>JAZSKZ010000107.1:0-4942 GCA_045535135.1 Faecousia sp. | reverse complement strand
CACTTGTCTTCCTAAGCCCGCTTGGCCTCCGACTTGTTTTGCCGCAACGAGCCGTTTTGTACTTTTTATACGCCGGAGTAGGCCGCAAAGCCGCCATCCACAGGCAAAACCACGCCGGTAATGGCAGAGGCCGCCTTGTCATTGCACAAAAACAGGGTAGCGCCCACAATTTCCGATGCGTCTATAAACCGCCCCATAGGCGTTCCGCTGAGGATCTTATGGGAACGGGGTGTGGGAGTGCCGTCTGCATTAAACAGCAGTGCCCGGTTTTGGTCAGATACCAAGAAGCCCGGTGCAATGGCGTTTGCTCGGATGCCGGTACCGGCAAAGTGGGTGGCAAGCCACTGAGTAAAGTTAGAAATACCGGCCTTTGCCGCAGAGTAAGCGGGAATCTTCGTCAGCGGAATATAGGCGTTCATAGAGGAGATGTTCAAAATACAACCGCTCTTTTTCTCCACCATATCCCGGGCAAATTCCTGTGTAGGAAGCAGTGTGCCTTGGAAGTTCAGACGGAACACCGTATCCACGCCGTCGGAAGACAGGTCGAAGAAGGACTGGCCGCCCTCTGTTGCTTCGTGGTGATATTCGTTGGAGCAGGTGGCTTTGGGGTTATTTCCGCCGGCACCGTTAATGAGAATATCGCAGGCGCCCAGCTCCTCGGTAATCTGCAGATGTGCCTTTTGCAGCGCCTCTTTATCAAGGACATTTGCCTCATAACCACGGCAGATAAAGCCCTCTGCCTGCAGCTCTGCTGCAAGGGCATCCACCGTTTCCTTCCGGCGACCAACTGCGGCCACCTTGGCGCCGCAACGGGCAAATGCCCGGGCCATTTCGCTGCAGATAAGACCTGCCGCGCCGGTAATTACCACAACTTTTCCGGAATAATCCATCCCAAAAGGTAAATTATTCATATTAGCCTCCCGTTTTCAGCTTGTCCAGCATATCCCAGACACCCAGCATATACATAATGCCCAAAGCCCGGTCATATAAACCGTAGCCGGGACGAACTGTGCCGGGGCCCTCGCCCCACAGATGCCGTCCGTGGTCGGGGCGGATATAACCTTCGTAACCACAGTCGTGGTATGCCTTGAGAATCTCCAAAATCCCGGTGTCTCCGTCGCAGTCCCGGTGGGAAGCTTCAGAGAAATCTCCGTTTTCAAAATGCTTGACATTGCGGATGTGGGCAAAGGCAATTCGGTCGCAGTGCTTGCGTACAATGTCTGCCACATTATTTTCCGGGTTAGCATTTAAGCTGCCGGAGCACAGGGTCAGACAGTTGTAGGGATTATCCACCATTTTCAGGAAACGGTCAATGTTTTCCTCGTTTACAAGCAGACGGGGCAGCCCGAAAATATCCCAAGGGGGATCATCCATATGGATGGCCATTTTAATGTCACATTCCTCGCAGGTAGGCATCAGCGCCTCCAAGAAATACTGCAGATTCTCCCACAGCTTTTCGTGGTCCACATCCTTGTAGGCACGGAACAGCTCGTCCAGCTTTGCCATCCGCTCCGGCTCCCAGCCGGGGAAGGACATATTGTACTTTTCCGTAAAGTCCAGAATGTACTTTGCCATCGCATTGTAATCATCCTGAATCATATTCTTTTCGTAGAACAGCGCCGTAGAGCCGTCTCCCACCGGGTGGAAGAGGTTGCTGCGTGTCCAGTCGAAAATCGGCATAAAGTTATAGCAAATCACCTTAACGCCGAATTTGCTCAGGTTGCGAATTGTGGTTTTGTAATTTTCGATGTAGCCGTCTCTGGTGGGCAGACCGATTTTAATATCGTCGTGGACATTTACCGATTCCACAACATCCATATTAAAGCCGTAAGGTGCCAGCTGTTTCTGCACCTCGGCAATTTCCTCGACCTCCCAGACTTCGCCAGGCATTTTGTGGTGCAATGCCCAAACAATAGAGGTTACACCGGGAATTTGCTTAATATCCGAAAGTCCAATGGCATCGTTGCCCTCGCCATACCAGCGGAAGCCCATTTGCATTGGGATAGGAACACGCTCCTTATAAATTGAAATAACGCTTTGCGTTGCGGAATGCAATATCTTGCACCAAGCCGCCCAAGGTCTCCATATCGGCAGGATATTCACCGTTTTCTACCCAATTGCCAATAATGTTGCACAAAATGCGGCGGAAATATTCGTGCCGGGCATAGCTCAGAAGGCTCCGGGAGTCGGTCAGCATACCGATAAAGTTGCCAAACACGCTCAGATTTGCCAAACTGATCATCTGATTTTCCATACCCACCTTGTTGTCATTGAACCACCAGGCGGTACCGTGCTGAATCTTTCCGGGAATGGTGCTGTCCTGGAATGCGCCCAGTACGGTATCAATCCACTGGTCGTCAGCAGGGTTCAGGGAGTAGAGCACAGTCTTGGGAAGCTTGCCGTCCTTCTCCCAAGCGTCCAAAAGCTTACACAGCGCAGCGCTGCTGTCGGTTACGCCGATGCAGTCAAAGCCGGTATCCGGGCCCATTGCTGCAAAGGTGCGGGAGTTGATGTTACGGATACAGCTGAAGTGCAGCTGCATTGCCCAACCCAGGCGGTGGTATTCCCGACCGCAGTGGAGCAGAATATAAGTCTGGTACTTTTCTGCTTCCTCTTTGCTCAGTGCCTCGCCGGCCATTGCCTTTGCAAAGGCGGCATCAATTTCTTCCTGGGTAGCTTCCCGGTACATAATGTAGTCAAGACCGTGGTCGGAAGCACGGCAGCCCATCTTCTGGAACAGCTCAATCCGGGAGGAAAGTGCCTTTGCCACATCGGCAGCGGTACGAATTTCCATACCTGCCACCTTTGCCAGACGGCCGATATACTCTGCAAAGCCGGGCTTATGGATGTTGACCGCAGGGTCGGGACGGAAGCTGGGCAGAACCTTTACTTCAAAGTCAGACTCTGCCAGCAGGGCATGGTACTTAAGACCGCTGCAGGGATCATCGGTGGTGCCCACCATCATAACATTGCTGCGGCGAATCAGGCCACGGGGGGTGAAATCCGCCTCTTTCAGCTTAGCATTGGCCAGTTCCCACACGGTCTGTGCCGTTTCACCGTTCAGAACACCGTCATAGCCGAAGAAATTCTTCAGCTCCAGATGGCACCAGTGGTACATAGGATTGCCAATACAGCGGGGCAGTGTTTCTGCAAATTTCTGGAATTTTTCTCTATCGGATGCGCCGCCGGTAATGTAGTATTCTGGCACACCGTTGGAGCGCATCAAACGCCACTTGTAGTGGTCGCCACCCAGCCAAACCTGGGTAATGCTCTCAAAGGGCTGATCCTCATAAATTGCCTTGGGGTCAATGTGGCAGTGGTAGTCCACAATGGGCATAGAGGCCGCATAGTCGTGGTAAAGCTGCCGTGCGGTTTCTGTTTGCAGTAAGAAATCCTTGCTCAAAAAAGTAGTCATAATCATATCCCTGTCCTTTTTCTTATAATCAAGGAGAGCTCCCAAAGCTTTTACCGCCAAATTGGGCGTGTAAACCTTCCGGAGCTGTCCTTTTTTTATGACTTATTATCCGCCGAGGAGCGGACTCGCCCTATGAGAATTTCCCTGGGTGCTTTCTGAGGCGGGAGCGCGACGGCTTCCGAAATTCTCAGTCCTTCGCTTTAATCTTGTTCAGCTTGGCGTTCAGGTCCAGCAGCTCTTCTTTGGTAAAGCTGATGTCCAGCATGCTCACCAGAGAGGTCAGCCGCAGCAGGGTAAAGCCACCCATCATCTGCATCATACCCTCTGTCAGCTCAAAGCCCATTGCCTTGTTGCCTTCGCCGTCCTTGTTCTTCTTGGGCATCAGCTTCATAAACAGACCGCCCAAAAGCATCTTGCCACGCAAGGTAGCCATAATGTCGCTCATCTTGGAGTTCAGGGACAGGTATCCCTCTGGCTCGGTAATATCAAACCAGTTGAGGATTGCGCCCTTTTCCTTAAGGCGATAGCTTTCGTTGGGTTCTGCTACCTTGCAGATAACGCTCTCGTCCTTCAGTTCGCCAGCCACAGCCACCAAACGGGTGGTGCCGGCGTTGGGAACATCGAAGTAGAAGAAAGGCAGGCCGTTGTGGCTCTGTACGCCCAGAGATACGCCGTTGGCAAACAGCTCTACGGTGGGGCAGTTGGAGTAAACCGTAACCTTGGTTACATCCTCCACTCTGTCCACATAGCGCTTACCGCACAGGTGTACCATAGGCTCAGGATTGAGCCAAGCCTTATATGCGTAGAAGGAATCCTTTTTGTACTTTCTGTCGAAAGTCATAAGGCCCTTGTGGTTCTGGCCGTTTTCGCCGCCTTCTGCACGGGCATCGGCGCCGAAGTCGTACATATTCCACACATGGGTTGCCCACAGGTAGGGACGCTCCGCAATGCACTTAATCAGTTCCTCGTGATAGTAGGCCTGATATTCCTCGGTGTAGTCGCCCTGCATAGGCTTGGAGGTGTGCCAGTTCAGTGCCTCACAGCCGTACTCGGAAATACCGATGGGCAGCTGGGGATGCAGCTTGTGGAACTTGTCGAACCACGGACCGTTCATAGAGGTATCGCCACCGTACCAGCCAAAATAGTGGTTGTAGGAAACGGTATCCGGGATTTCCAGATACTCTGCTTCCATGGGACACATGGATACAACTGCCATAGTAGTCAGTCTGGTGTTGTCCATACGGTGGCAAAGGTCGTTGAGAATGTTGTGGTTTTCCAGCAGGTCCGGATCCTTTTCACCCTTCATGGTGATTTCGTTGGACAGGCCCCATACCACGATGGAGGGGTGATTGTAATTCTGTACCTTCTGCTCGGTCATCTGAGAATTGGTGTTTTCCCGGCCGGTAGCCATATGCTGAGAGATGTAAGGAATTTCCGCCCAGATAATCTGACCGTACTCATCGCACAAATCATAGAAATACTGGTCGTGCTGATAGTGGGCAAGACGAATGGTGGTAGCACCCATTT
>JAZSKZ010000024.1:0-8683 GCA_045535135.1 Faecousia sp. | reverse complement strand
GAACGACATGGCTACGATCCGACTTCGCAATGCGATGCATTGCGGGCGTCGTTTATTTACTTGCGGCGTAGGTTTTCAGCACTTCGTAGAGGGTGCTGGTGTTACAGTTTTCCGTTTTGGTTTTCTGGCAGGTTGCCAAATACTCTTCATAGGTGCAGGTGGCTACATTGCACTTGGTCTGCTCCCATTCGGTTACGAATTTTAACTGGCAGGTGTATACACCCCAAGAGGAATTCCACCAGCCGGTTACGCAGGTCTTGTAGTTCCAAACGGTCCAGGAGTAGTTGCGCTTGTCAAAGAGCTCCAGTTCCTTTGCCCAGCCTTCTTTGTCCTCAAATACGGTAAATTCGCCGATGAGCACGGGCACATCGTAATTTCTGCCGATGTTGTGAAAGTCCTTGAGGATATGATACAGGCTAAACGGCACCTGATCCGGGTTCCAGTTATACCAGTGGTACTGGTACTGCACATTTTCCCAGCCGTAGTCATTGGGGTCGGGCAGGTTGCTGAATTCCCAGCAGGCGGACATAGTGATAACATGCTTATCGCCGTTTTCCCGAATGGTGTCATAAATCCGGTCGAAAACATCCCAGCATTTTTTATTGGTAGAGCCCTTATAGGTGTAGGTGGGCTCATTGAGAATGTCGTAGGTGGCAATCCACTTGCCCAAATCCGGGCGGGTGTTCAAATAGTGGTTGGAAACAAAGTCCCAAATTGCCACCGTGGCATCCACATTTTCCTTGCTCTCCCACAGACCGGCGGTGTAGCCGGCAGTGCCGGAATGCTCATAGCCGTTCTGACTGCCCGGTGCGCCGTGAAGATCCAAAATGATATAAAGCTCATTTTTTGCCGCCTGAGAGATAAACCAGTCAAGGTAAGAGAAGGCCGTATCCTCGCTCTTTAATGTCAAATCCTCGTTGAGGATATCCAGATAGAAGAAGGGGAAGCGGATAACATTCATCTGCAAGTCTTCTTTGATAATCCGAAAATCCTCCTCTGCAAAGAAGCAGGAATAGTAGGCGTTCAGCAATTCTTCCAGGCTGTGGCCGCTGAGGTTGGGGTTATTCTTCAGGGCAGCACGGAACATACCTTCGGTAAATTCGCCGTATTGAATGTTATGGTCCTTGTCTTTTACATAAGAGCCGTCGGGATTTTTCAGCGGCTCGATGGCAAAGGGACTCATCCAGCCCTCCTGAATGAGAAGCTGACCGGCGTTCACACCCGTGAGCTGTAAGGGCTTGCCGCCCGCATCATAGAGGGTACGGCCGTGGGCCTGCACAAGGCCTGTGGTGTTTTCAATGCTGGCTGCCTGCTTGGGAATTCGGTAGTAGGCAGAGTATGCCCAAACACCGCCGGCAAAACAGCCTGCCAGGATTACAACGGTCAAAAGGAGAATGCATACGGTTTTTAGCACGCATTTCATATGGTTTACCTCGTATTCTTAAAGGATAACGGCAGTGGCGCCAATGGGGCGGACAGAGGTTTGCAAACAGGCGCCCGCTCCAAAAAGTTCATCCATATGTTTTTGGTAAGTGGAAGCAAATTCGTCTTTCACAAAAGCCTGCAGAGTGCCTGCAAAGCCGCCGCCATGGACACGGCAAACGCCCATATCTCCCAAAACCTCTTCGCTGACACAAAGCCCAAGAGAAAGTCCCTGCTCCCGGGGGCTGCCCGGCGTGGTTACATTCTGCAGGTATTTATGGGAGGAAGCGCCCGATGCCTTTATGATGCCCAAAAATCCGGAAAAATCTCCGCTTTCCAAAGCGTTTGCGGCGGAAACTGCCCGCTTTGTTTCAGAGAAGTAGTGGGCGGCTCGCATAATGGCTCGGTCGCCGCAAATATCCCGCAGGGCAGGGATGGCAGCATAAAAGGCACTTTCCGGCACTTGGGACAAGTATTCTTTCCCAAAATATGCGGCAACCTCGCCCATCTCCCGGGGGATCGCAGCATAAGCATCCGTCAGCCCTGCGTGGGAGGTGCGGGAGTCGGTCAGGCACAGAGCGTAGCCGAACCGGAGAAAATCCACACTTAGCTTCCGTACTTTGGGAACAGCCTGTCCGAAATCTATTTGCACAAGACCGCCGACGGCGCAGGTGAGTTGGTCTAAAAGACCGCAGGGCTTTTCAAAGTATTCCACTTCTGCCTCCTGCCCGATTTGGGCGAGCGTGAGGGCAGAGAGGGCGTTATCGTTATAGAGCCCGGAGAAGACTGCGCCCAGCAGCACTTCAAAAGCGGCGGAGGAGGAAAGTCCTGAGCCGGGGAGTACATTGCTCTCCACATAAATTTCCGCACCGCCCAAAGCATAGTTCCGCTTTGCAAGACCGGCTAGTGTGCCCCGCAGGAGGGCGGCGGTGGTGCCGGTTTCCCCCGGGCGCTTTTTAAGGTCAGCAATGCTGACGGAAAAAGTGCCAAACTCCTTCGAAAGGAGCAGCACCCGGTCATCTGCCCGGCGGGCAGCGACGGCAATGGCATCTTCCTGAATGGCGCAGGCCAGCACATTGCCCTTTTGGTGGTCGGTGTGGTTGCCGCAAAGCTCACTGCGACCCGGGGCAGAAAAGAGGGAGACCTCTTTTTCTCCGAATTGCGATACAAAGGCAGCCATCGCCCGGGCGTAACGCTCTCTTTGGGCAGGCAGCTCTGCTGCCGGGTACAGGGCGGAAAGGCAAACAGGATCCATACAAGCGCTCCTTTTCCAAATTCTTCTTTTAGTATAGCAGGTTGGTGCTTTGGGCGCAACAGAAAAAACATCTTTAAATTAATGATTCCGCAAAAAAGTCGGGTCCTTCGGGACCCCACTTTTTTGTTTATAAGAGAGCGTTTAGCTTCTGTAAATCCTCGTGGGTAGTGGACCAGGCGGTAGCAAAACGCACTACGGCGTGGTCTTCGTCCACCCACTCCCAAATATTGAATGCCACTTCCTGCCGCAGACGGGCGACGGTTTCCTTGGGAAGCACTACAAACTGCTGATTGGTAGGGGAGTCCAAGTAGAAACGGTAGCCTTTTGCGCTAAGCATCTCCTTCAGCTTTTCTGCCATATCAATGACATGGGCGCCAATTTCAAAATACAGATTGCCAGTAAAGAGCGCATCAAACTGCACGCCCAGAAGACGACCCTTTGCCAGAAGTGCACCCCGCTTTTTAATGCGGTTAACAAAATGGGCGGGGGTGTTATGCTTGGTGAAGACTACTGCCTCACCGCACAACGCCCCGGCTTTTGTGCCGCCGATATAAAACACATCGCAAAGCTTTGCGATATCGGGAAGGGTTACATCTGTGTGGCGGCTCATAAGGCCGTAGGCAAGGCGAGCGCCGTCCATAAATAGGGGAATGTTATACTCCCGGCAGACGGCGGACAGGTCGGAAAGCTCTTGCTTCGTATACAGAGTGCCGTACTCCGTGGGGTGGGAGATATACACCATACCGGGGAATACCATATGCTCCTTGGATTCGTCTGCGTGGAAGGTTTCCAGAAGCGTACGCACCTGCCCGGCACTGATTTTACCCAAGGTGTGAGGCAGCGGTAGGATTTTGTGGCCGCTGTATTCCACAGCACCAGACTCGTGGGCGTGAATATGGCCTGTGTTGGCAGAAATTACGCCCTCGTATTCCTGAAGCATAGTGGTAATGACGGCGGCGTTTGTCTGTGTGCCGCCCACCAGAAACCGCACATCCGCATCCGGGCAATTACAGGCAGCCCGAATCTTCTCCGCAGCTGAAGCGCAGAAGCGGTCCTCTCCGTAGCCGGAGAGGGCTTCTAAGTTTGTGTCAATCAAATGCTGCAGGACCTTGGGGTGTGCACCGGTGATATAATCGCTTTCAAAGGAAATCATCGCTAGCTCCTTACTTAAGACCCAGCTCGGCAGCGCCTACCAGCTTAAGACCTTTGCCCTCCAGAGCGGAGAGCAGTCCGTCCTCGTTGGAAATCCGCAGGACCATATAGGCACAGCCTTTTTCGTGGGTAAAGAGGGAGTACATATACTCTACATCAATATGGTTTTCTGCCAAAATGTGCAGAAGCTCGGAAAGACCGGCAGGACGGTCCTGCACCTGTACTGCCCAAACGGGAGTCATAGACAGGACATCTCCGTGCTGGAGCAGAATGGCACTGGCCTTTTGGGCATCGTCCACAATCATACGGGCAAGACCGTAGTCTGCGGTTTCTGCAATGGAAATGGCACGGATATCAATGTGGTTGTCAGCCAAAAGCTTGGTGATTTCTGCCAGCTGACCGGTACGGTTTTCCAAAAATACAGAAATTTGCGGAATGGTCATTTTGCTACCTCCTTAGATTTTACGCTTGTCGATTACACGGACGGCTTTGCCCTCGCTGCGGGCAATGGTCTTGGGGGCAACCAGTTTTACTTTGGCGGCAATGCCCAGCATAGACTTGAGGGCATCTACCAGCTTCTTTTCTGCGGAAGCAATTTTGGCCAGAGAGTCAGAGAACATCTCCGGGTTCATTTCTACCATAACCTCAAAGGTGTCGGAGTGATTTACCCGGTCAACAATGATTTGGTAGTTGGCGGAGTAACCCTGCTGCAGAAGCACGGTTTCAATCTGAGAGGGGAAGACATTTACACCACGGATAATCAGCATATCATCGCTGCGGCCCATAGGCTTGCTCATCTTCACATGGGTTCTGCCGCAGGAGCATTTCTTCCGGCTCAGGACGCAAATATCCTTGGTGCGGTAGCGCAGCAGGGGAAAGGCCTCCTTGGTAATGGAGGTGAATACCAGCTCGCCCTTGCTGCCCTCGGGCAGAACTTCGCCCGTCTTCGGGTCGATAATTTCGGCAATGAAGTGGTCCTCATTAACATGCATACCTGTCTGCTCGGAGCATTCGAAGGCCACACCGGGGCCGGAGGTTTCCGTCAGACCGTAAATATCATAAGCCTTGATACCCAGCTTATTTTCGATTTCCCGACGCATATCTTCGCTCCAAGCCTCTGCACCGAAAATGCCGGCCTTCAGGTGGATCTGATCCTGCATGCCCCGCTCTTCAATGGTTTCTGCCAGATAGGCGGCGTAGGAGGGGGTGCAGCACAAAATTGTGGAGCCCAGATCCGCCATAAACTGCAGTTGCCGGTCGGTGTTGCCGGAGGACATAGGAATGGTCAGACTGCCCACTCGATGGGAGCCGCCGTTTAAGCCGGGACCGCCGGTAAAGAGGCCGTAGCCGTAGGCGATGTGTACCACATCTTCTTTTGTAGCGCCGGAGGCAACCAATGCCCGGGCGCAGCAGTCTTCCCACAAATCCAAGTCCTTCTGGGTGTAGAAAGCAACTACTCGCTTGCCGGTGGTGCCGGAGGTGGACTGGATTCTGACACATTCGGAAAGAGGCTTACCTACCAGCCCGTAGGGATAGGCTTCCCGCAAGTCGTCTTTGCTGAGGAAGGGGAGCTTATGCAGGTCATCCACGCTCTGAATGTCATCAGGCGTTACCCCTTTTTCCTCCATTTTTTTACGGTAGTAGGGCACGTTGTTCCATACATGGCGCACCTGCTTCAAAAGCCGCTCGTTTTGCAGAGCGCGAATTTCTTCGTATGGTGCAGTTTCGATTTCCTGCTGATAATAGTTTGCCATAGCGTATACACCTCTTTACGCATTTCTTCCCAACAGGAAGGCGGTTTTGTTCATTTCCAGGAACTTGGGTGGAACACTGGCGGCAATTGCCTGCATCCACTCTTCTTCAGTAAAGTCAAAATACAGGGAGAGCTTGCCCATAAGCACAAGGTTTACGGCCTTAGAGGAGCCTGCCTGCTGGGCAAGGGACAGCGCATCCAACGCATCCACAGAAAGACCGGTATCTTCCATTTTGGAAAGCAGGTCAGAGGGATACTCTGCAGCACCGATAATAACGGGCATAGGGTTAATATTTTGGGTGTTGGTAATGATTCTGCCGCCGGGCTTTAAGAACTCTGTCCAGCGGGCAGCTTCCAAAAGCTCAAAGGATACGATAAAGTCAGCTTCACCCTTGTCGATTACAGGGGAGTAGACCTTGCTGCCGAAGCGGACATAGGTTACTACGCTGCCACCCCGCTGGCTCATACCGTGAACTTCGGAAACTTTAATATCATAGCCCCGGCTCAGCAGCAGCCGACCCAGCAGCTTGGAGGCAAGGAGGCTTCCCTGACCGCCTACGCCCACGATCATAATGTTTTGGGTTTTCATTCGTTTTCCTCCTTTGCTGCCTGCAGAGCGCCCAGCTTGCACAGTTGCTGGCATACACCGCAGCCTACGCACAGAGTATCGTCAATTTTGGCCTTTCCATCTGCCATACTGATGGCAGGACAGCCGATTTTCATACAGGCCTTACAGCCTACGCACTTATCCGGGTCGGAAATGACAGGCTTTTTGTGCTTTACATACTTAAGAAGCGCGCAGGGACGGCGGGAGATGATGACAGAAGGCTCCTTTGCCGCCAGCTCTTCCCGGATAACGGCTTCGCTTTCGGAAAGGTTATAGGGGTCAATCACCCGCACCCGGCGAATACCAACCGCCCGGCACAGAGATTCCAAATCGATCTTGGTGCAGGGGTCGCCCTTAAGGTTAAAGCCGGTGGTGGGGTTCTGCTGATGGCCGGTCATACCGGTAATGGAGTTATCCACGATAATTACCGTGGCGTTAGACTCGTTGTAGGCCATATTCACAAGGCCGGTAATGCCGGAGTGCATAAAGGTGGAGTCGCCGATGACTGCAACGGTATTGCCGTCCATAGCGCCCTTTTGGGCCTTAGAGAAGCCGTGCAGGCCGGAAACGGAAGCACCCATACAGATTACGCTGTCCACGGCGGCAAGGGGTGCAACTGCGCCCAGCGTGTAGCAGCCGATATCACCGAGAACGGTAATTTTATTCTTCTTCAGGGTGTAGAACAGACCTCTGTGAGGACAGCCGGCGCACATAACGGGAGGTCTGGGGGGAATGGCGGTATCCAGTGCCGTACCGTTTTCCCGGACAACGCCCAGAATATCTGCTACCTTGGTCTGGCTCAGCTCGTCGATGCAGGGGAACTTTTCCTTGCCTGCACAGGCGATGCCCAAATTCTTGCAGTGGGCTTCAATAAAGCCGTCCAGCTCTTCTACCACAATCAAAGTATCCACAGATGCGGCAAAGTCCCGGATTTTCTGCTCAGGCAGAGGCCAAATCATACCCAGCTTCAGTACAGGATAGCGGTCGCCCATCACTTCCTTTACATACTGGTAAGAGGTAGAGGAGGTGATAAAGCCAATGTCGTTTTCAATGCCGCCCTCAATGCGGTTAATTTCTGCAGTTTCTGCGTAAGTAATCAGGGACCGGGTACGGGCCTCTACTACCGGGTGGCGGCGCTTGGCGTTACCGGGCATCATAACATACTTGGGAATGTCCTTCTGGTATTCCTTCACTACTTCCACACGGTCGCCGGTTTCCACAACACTCTGAGAATGGGATACCCGGGTGCACATTTTCAGAAGTACAGGGGTGTCAAACTTTTCAGAAAGCTCGTATGCCAGTTTTGCAAAGGACAAAGCCTCCTGAGAGTCAGAGGGCTCCAGCATGGGAATCTTGGCGGCCATGGCATAATGCCGGGAGTCCTGCTCGTTTTGGGAGGAGTGCATACCTGCATCGTCTGCCACGCCGATAACCATCCCGCCGTTAACGCCGGTGTAGGAAATAGTA
This sequence comes from Faecousia sp., assembly GCA_045535135.1. Taxonomy (GTDB): domain Bacteria; phylum Bacillota; class Clostridia; order Oscillospirales; family Oscillospiraceae; genus Faecousia. The sequence goes on along the minus strand of JAZSKZ010000024.1, from coordinate 1,027 downwards.
AACAGCGGGTCAGCCGCCACATTCAGTCCCACATGCTTCATACCGCAGAAGCTGCGGCGGCCGGCAAGAGATGCGCCGAAAGCCGCCTCCATAGCCACCTTTTCGTTAGGCGCCCACTCGGCATATACCTCGGGGTACTTGGCGATGGCTTCGGTAATTTCTGTGCTGGGGGTGCCGGGGTAGCTGGAAACAAAGCTGCAGCCGGCTTCATATAAGCCTCGGGCAACGGCCTCGTTGCCCAAAATCAGTTCTTTCATAATCTGTCCTCCTAATATCAGCCGGTAATCTGTACTTCCACCAAACGGCCTTGGCAGTACTTTTCCCGGAGCACCGGTTTTTCAATTTTGCCGGTAGGATTGCGGGGAATAATGTCGAAGAAAATCTTACGGGGACGCTTGTACCGGGGCATTGCCTTGCAGAATTCGTCGATTTCTGCCTCGGTACAGGTTTCGCCCTCTTTGATTTCAATAATAGCAGCGGCGATTTCGCCCAATCGGGCATCGGGCAGGCCGATAACCGCCACGTCCTTAATTTTGGGATATGCCCGCAGGAAGTCTTCAATCTGTACGGGGTACAGGTTCTCGCCACCGGAGATAACCACATCCTTCTTGCGGTCAACCAAGTAGATAAAGCCGTCCTCGTCGACCCGGGCCATATCGCCGGTGTAGAGCCAGCCGTCCTTCAGTACTTCTTCGGTGGCAGTGGGGTTTTTGTAGTAGCACTGCATCACACCGTCGCCCCGCACAATCAGTTCGCCTACATCGCCGGGGGTAACATCAGCGCCTGCTTCGTCCACGATCCGGGCCTCCCAGCCATAGCCGGGCTTGCCGATAGCGCCCACCTTGTGGGTATTCTCCACGCCTAAGTGGACACAGCCGGGACCGATGGACTCGGAAAGACCGTAGTTGGTATCGTACTGGTGGTGGGGGAACACCGCCATCCACCGCTTGATCAGACTGGGAGGTACGGGCTGAGCGCCGATGTGCATCAGTCTCCACTGATCCAGCCGGTACTTGCTCAAATCCAA
>JAZSKZ010000063.1:0-22480 GCA_045535135.1 Faecousia sp. | reverse complement strand
CGCTCCAAAAAATCATGCACTTTCGTGCAGGATTTTTCTTTTGCAAAACCCATATGTATCGACCGACTTCTTGAGAGGACGGTCGTTTTTTATTTGTTTTTTGCTTCTTTCGTTGGGCGGCGTATATTGTAAGCGGATTCCGTCTGCAATCTTTTTTGCTTCCGCCTAAATCCCCTTGAATCAGCGATTTTCCTTTCTCTATAATGGCGTTACTTACAAAGGGGGCGGTGTCATTGGGGAAAAAAGTATTTCACGGGCTTTTAATGCTTTTGTGCTTTGTTTTGCCAATCACCGCGCTTTGTGGCCTTAGGGGACTAAAAAAGTCCGTTTCCTTTCCCCATAGGCTTTCAGGGACCGACCTGACCATCACCCGACTGGTACTGTGCCGCAGTGAGGAAAGCGGTCGCTTAGGCCTGATTGCAAAAAATGTGGGAAAGAAGTATCTCTCATATATTTCAGTAAAAGTGAGAACGGATATGGGAACATTTTGCTTTGAAACCAACTATCTGCCACCGGGGGAAAGGGCAGTTCTTTGGGATATTACGCCGGTGGAATCGATACCGCCGATTCTGGATGTCTCTGCTGAGGTAATACATACCTATTCTCCCTTTTTACCCGAAGGAAAGGTAATTGTTTCTGAAGACGGGGAAGACTTTTGGGTGGAGAACAGAACGGGAGAAACCATCCCGTCTCTTTGGGTCTATTACGGGGCGTACGATGCGCAGCAGGCCCTCTACTGGGGTGCGGCGCATATTACATCTGTTCCGGATCTCCAGCCGGGAGAAAAACGCTTTCTGCCGTTAAAACAAGACGGTGAGTATCCCCCGAAAGTGATAGGCTGCCGACAAAAATAAAAAGGTTGTAAATAGCAGGAAAGTGTTGTATAATACATAGAAATACTGTATTTCTAAGGAGTAATCCTATGAATGAACGAGTAGAATCATTAAAAGAATATTTGCTTCCCGGTCGGCGGGTCCACTTAGTTGGTATTGGCGGCGTTTCTATGCGTCCTCTCGGCTTGGTGCTCCAGGGATTGGGAATGGAGGTTACCGGCTCCGGTATGAACGCCTCTGTTTCTACCGATGAGCTGATAGAGAAGGGAATCCGGGTCGCTATCGGTCATAAGACAGAAAATGTGGAGGGTGCCCAGTGCGTTATCCGCACAGCCGCCGTACATAACGACAACCCGGAGATTGCCGCAGCCCGGAGCCTTGGTATTCCCGTGTTTGAACGGGCACAGGCTTGGGGCGTGATTATGCAGGCGTACAAAAATGCCGTCTGCATTGCCGGCACCCACGGAAAAACCACAACCACATCTATGATGACCCATATTCTGATGGCTGCGGATACAGACCCAACGGTAATGATTGGCGGCTACCTTCCTCTGCTTCAGGCCGGACACCGGGTGGGAGAGGGGGACACCATCCTGCTGGAAAGCTGCGAGTACTGCGACTCGTTCCTGAACTTTACCCCCACGCTGGCGGTAATTACCAATGTGGAAGCAGACCATCTGGACTATTTTAAGGACCTGCAGGATGTGCAGAAATCCTTCCGGGAATTTGCGATGCTTTCTACCGGCGGTGTGCTCTGCAACGGTGATGACCCTCATACCATTGAAGCGCTGGAGGGCCTTTCCTACGATACCTTCGGTATTGCACCCACCAATCGAATCTATGCGGATAATATTTCCGCCAATTATCAAAACTTTGATGTTATCTGCGACGGAAAGCTTTACTGCCATCTCAATTTGCAGGTACTGGGAAAGCACAATGTGTATAATGCTTTGGCAGCTGCCGGCAGCGCCTATCTTTTAGGGATTCCCGGAGAGGCGGTAGCGGCAGGTCTTTCTACCTTTACCGGCGCAGACCGACGGATGCAGTTTAAGGGCACGGTAAACGGTGCAAAGCTATATGACGACTATGCTCACCATCCTGACGAGCTGGCGGCAACGATTGAAGCGGTGCGCTCTATGGATTGCGAACGCCTTGTGATTGCCTTCCAGCCCCACACCTACACACGCACGAAGGCGCTGTTTTCTTACTTTGTTCGGGAGCTTTCCAAGGCGGATGTAGTGATTTTGGCGGAGATTTACGCCGCCCGTGAGAGAAACACCGTGGGGATTTCCTCCCGGGATCTGGTGCGGGAAATTCCCGGCAGCATCTATTGTGAAACCCTTCCTCAGGTGGCGGATTGTCTGCGTGAGTTGGCAATGCCCGGTGATGTACTGATAACGATTGGCGCCGGTGATATTTTCCGTGCCGGCGAAATGCTTTTGAAACAGGAGAATAGCTGTGAATAAACTGAATGTATGCGTACTGTTTGGCGGCGTCAGCCCCGAGCACGCAGTATCTTTGCGTTCCGCAGAATCCGTGCTGAACCATATGGATAAGGAAAAGTATAATATATTCCCCGTGGGCATTACCCGTGAGGGCAAGTGGATCTATTTTGCCGGTGAGGATTACAGCCTTCTGCCGGCAGATGCCTGGCAGGATTACCCCGGTAACTGTCCTGCAACGATTTCCCCGGTGGTAGGGGAGGGCCTGCTTCTGTTTACGCAGGAGGGCCTGAAAACCGTACCGCTTAATGTGGTGTTCCCTGTGCTCCACGGCGAAAACGGCGAAGATGGCGCGGTGCAGGGCCTTCTGCAGCTGGCGAAAATCCCCTGTGTCGGTCCCAATGTTGCCGCTTCTGCGGTATCGATGGATAAGACACTGACGAAGCTGGTAATTGACCACGCCCATATTCCCCAGGCAAGGTGGTATCTGGTTCGCGCAGGTGAACTGAATACTCGGATGGATGGCGTGATTTCCGCCATCGAGGAGCGGTACTCTTACCCTGTGTTTGTAAAGCCTGCCGGCACCGGCTCTTCCGTCGGCGTGTCCAAGGCAAAGGACCGGGCGGCGCTGGAAAAGGCGCTGTGTGATGCGGCACAATTCGACAGTAAAATCTTGGTAGAGGAATTTATACGTGGTCGGGAAATTGAGGTTGCGGTAATGGGTAACGAAAGCCCGGTGGCCTCTGTCTGCGGTGAAATTGATTCCGGTGCTGATTTTTACGATTACGATGCCAAGTATATTACGGATACCTCGGTGGCCTACATTCCCGCCCGCATTTCGCAGGAATGTGAAGAACAGGTGCGTGATTTGGCAGTAAAGGCCTACAAGGCTTTGGGCTGCCGTGGCCTGTCCCGGGTGGATTTCTTTGTAACTTTCGAGGACGAAAAGGCCATTTTGAATGAAGTAAATACTTTGCCCGGTTTTACCTCGATTTCTATGTATCCAAAGCTTTTTGCCGCCAGCGGAATTGAATATGAAGCACAAATCGATAAGCTGCTGCAACTGGCTATGGAGGCAGAGGGATGAAGAAAAAAGTAATGCTGTCCTTAAGAGGTCAGCAGGACTATGGCGAATCCGAGCCGGAGGTAATCAGCCTGATTACCGACGGCATACTGGAGAAAATGCCCGACGGCTGGTGCATTTCCTATGCAGAGAGTGATCTCACAGGTATGGAGGGCGTATTTACCAGCTTCTATGTTCGCAGTTCCGGTATTACCCTGACACGAAGCGGCAAGCTGAGTTCCCAAATGGTTTTTGAGCCGGGAAAACCCCACGCATCCCTCTATGAGATGCCTTTCGGCGCACTGATGATTACGGTTTCCGCTACGAGAATCCGCACCGATGTGGGAGAATATGGCGGCACGGTGGATTTAGAATATAAGATTGATATCGAGCAGACGGCGATGGGTGTGGTAACCTACCATTTGGACATCGCCCCCATAGAAGAATAAAACGGCTTACGGAAATTTTCCGCAAGCCGTTTTTCCTGTTATTCACCGGTAAAATACTCGCTGTAGCGATGGATAAAAACCTTGCACTGGCGCAGGCTGTCCACCCCGGCAGAGAGCCTCAGTCGCAGAGTAGGCTCCTTATAGTTGGCAAGAAGCTGTACCCGACCCTTATAATCCTTGTCAGCGCAAAGACCGCTGACCGCAGAAAAGTCAAGCTTGGTAAGAGTAAAGAGTACATCGGTTGCTTTCTGCCGAATATCTTTTACACCGACCTTTTGGGCGTTGGCACGAAGGAGCGCAACATCAATGAGATTGAGCACGCCCTTGGGGGGATCGCCGTAGCGGTCGATAATTTCATCCAGCAAATCGTCTGCATCGGTTTGGGAGCGAATTGCCGCCATCCGGCGGTATAGATCCATCCGTTCCTCACCACGGGACACATAGTCCCCGTCCACATTGGCGGTAATGGTCAGGTCTGCGGTACAATCCGGCTCCTTGGGCTTTTCGCCCTTTTCTTCCAGCACTGCTTCATCCAATAGCTTCAGATACATATCGTAGCCAACGCTCATCATATGCCCAGATTGCTCTGCGCCCAGCAGGTTGCCGGCTCCCCGGATTTCCAAATCCCGCATGGCAATTTTGAAGCCGGAGCCGAATTCCGCAAAGTCCCGCACGGCGGAAAGCCGCTTTTCGGCGATTTCCGTCAGCGCCTTATCCGGACGGTAGGTAAAATAGGCATAAGCGTGGCGGGTGGAACGCCCTACACGACCTCGAAGCTGATGGAGCTGAGAAAGACCGAAGCGGTCTGCATTTTCAATTATTAGGGTATTGACATTGGGAATATCCAAACCGGTTTCGATAATTGTAGTACAAACAAGCACCTGAATTTCCCCGTTGGCCATCGATTGCATCACATCGCTCAAGCCATCCTCGCCCATTTTTCCGTGGGCAACGGCTACAGAGATACCTGGAATACGGCGCTTCAGCGCAGAGGCGCATTGATCGATGGTTTCCACCCGATTGTGGAGGTAGTAGACCTGTCCACCCCGGATAATCTCCCGGCGGATTGCGTCGTCAATGACCGCAGTGCTGTGCTCCATAACATAGGTCTGCACCGGGTAACGATCAGCCGGCGGCTCTTCAATGGTGGACATATCCCGAATGCCGGACAGCGCCATATTAAGGGTACGGGGAATAGGGGTAGCGGAAAGCGTCAAAACATCCACGCCCTTGGAGATTTCCTTAAGCCGCTCCTTATGGCTGACACCGAAGCGCTGTTCTTCGTCAACAATCAAAAGGCCCAAATCCTTATATTCCACACCCTTTTGCAAAAGCTTGTGGGTGCCGACTACCACATCTAAAAGTCCGTCCTTGAGTTTCTGGATGGTCTTTTTCTGCTGAGTGGGAGTGCGGAATCGGCTGAGGATATCCACATTCACAGGAAAGCCGGAAAACCGGGAGAGAATGGTCTGATAATGCTGCTGGGCAAGCACCGTAGTAGGTACCAAAATAGCAACCTGCTTGCCGTCCATTACCGCCTTCATCACCGCCCGCAGGGCAACCTCGGTTTTGCCAAAGCCCACATCACCGCAGAGAAGCCGGTCCATTGGGGTGGGGGCCTCCATATCTGCTTTAATGTCTGCAATGCAACGAAGCTGGTCATCGGTCTCCGGGTAGGGGAAGTTATCCTCAAATTCCAGCTGCCAAGGGGAATCTGCGGAGAAGGCATAGCCCTCCTGCCGCCGCCGGGCGGCATAAAGCTGTATCAGTTCCCCGGCCATATCCTTGGCTGCTTTCCGGGCCTTTTGCTTGGTTTTCTGCCAAGCATCGGTGCCTATTTTATTAAGCCGTACATTGCCGTCCTCACCGCCGCCGATATATTTGCTCACCATATCCAGCTGGGTGGCGGGAACGAACAGGGTATCTGTGCCTTGATATGCGATTTTTACATAGTCTTTGATAACGCCGTCCACCCGAATTTGCTCCATAGACTGGAATCTACCGATACCGTAATTTTCGTGGACAACCAAATCGCCGGGGGTCAGGTCGGTAAAGGAGTTAAGCTTTTGCCGGTTGGTGGCGGTTTTCTTCTTTTTCTTTGCGGGAGATTTGGCAAGAAGCTGGCCTTCGGTGAGAATTGCCAAATGGATGGTTGGATACTCCATACCATAGGGCAGGGTGCCGTCTGACAGGTAAATCTCGCCGGCCTTTGGCATAAATTCCAGAGGGATGCAAATTTTCGCCTCTACAGACCGCTCTTTCAAAAGTTCCTGCAAAAGCTCTGCCCGCCGCCGTGAGCCGCAAAGCACCACCGTGGCGTACTGGAGCTTCTGATAGTGGGAAAGGTCAGAGGCGGCAGTGTCCATATTGCCACCGTAGCCGGGCAGCTGCTTGGCAGACAGGCTGAAAAGTTCCTTTGGCGGACAAGATTCTGGGTAAGCTGCGCCGGCAAAGCTGTCTAAATACAGAGCACACCGCCCGGTCAGCTTGCCGCAAAAATCTTCCCAATCCAGAGTATAGTCGCACAATTCGCCAGCAACCAGCCCGGTTTGCAGCAAACCGTCCAGCTGCAGACCGATTTCTTCCTGATGGGTGCGGCTGACCTTTTTCAGGTTTCCTTGATCGCATAAAACTACAATCGCATTGGCAGGGATGTAGTCCATAGCCGTGGCGTTTTCTTCGTAAATCAGCGCCATATAGCGGTCAGAAGCGGCATTTTGCACACCGTTTTCTAACTTTTCCAAATCTTTTTCCAGCGTGGCTATCAGCGGCTCATTGAGATTTTTACGCCGCTTTTGCCGGGCAATCAGTGCCTGCAGTTTTTCGCAAAGACCGGGAATGCCGCCGTCGCAAAGAGAGGGCTGGGTTTCTCCCACAGGGAGCACCAGCACGGTATCGGTATTTTCTGTTCTGCGCTGGGTATCCGGGTCGAAAAAGCCGATGGTATCCAGCTCATCACCAAAAAACTCCGCCCGGAAGGGCATATCCATACCCGGAGAAAATACATCCAAAATACCGCCCCGGACCGCAAACTGACCGGGTCCCTCCACCATAGTGGTGCGGCTGTAGCCACAGGCGGATAGTTGTTCGGTGAGTTGGGAGAGATTATACTCCACACCGACTTTCAAAGAAAATACCGCTCTTTTTAATGCTTCCGGCGGCATTGTACGCATAGAAAGAGCTTCCCAAGAGAGGATTTGAAGCCGGGTTTTCCCGGTCAGCTGATCGTAGAATTGACGCAGACGCTTCTGCTCCCAACCCCGGGAAACACCAACGCTGTCGTAGAGTGTCAGCTCCCGGCTGGGCAGAATTGGAAAATCCTCTCCTGTAAATGCGGCAAGCTCACTCTCCAGCTGCTTTGCTGCCATATCGTCCTGACAGATGACCACAATGGGTCTGTCAGTTTCTTTATATAGTCCTGCAAGCAGGTGGCTGCGGTTAATCTGCCCGATGCCTGTTAGGGCAGACGCATAGCCCCGCCGCAAAGATTCGGAAACGGCGTTATATTCTGGCAGACCATTTAAGGCGGCAAGGAGCTTTTCCATAAAATACCTCACAAAATTTTCTTTCCACGTAGGAATGCGGAGCGGGGGAATAGACCCCCTCTCCGTAGTATACTCACTATTTTATTCGGGATGACAACCGTTATACAAGTTAGCGGTTTCGGAAATACCCTTATCGATGATGCTGAGGGCAGCTTCTCCCGCTTTTTCAAGGGAAAAGGAAAGCGCCTTCTCGTCTTGCGCAGAGAAGGTGGAAAGCACCCAATCTGCCAAGTCCCGGTCGTCTGCAGGCTTGGCACCTACGCCGATTTTTACCCGGGGAAAGTCCTGACTTCCCAGCTGGGAAATAATGGACTTAATTCCGTTGTGGCCACCGGCAGAGCCATCGCCCCGCACACGCAACCTGCCGGGAATCAGGGAAATATCGTCAAACATCACGATGATCCTTGCCGGTGGGATATTAAAGTAGGCGGAAAGCTGCAGCACAGATTGCCCGGAATTATTCATATAGGTGGCAGGCTTTAAAAGATAAAGCTTTTTGCCTTTATATACGGTTTGTCCGTACAGACCCTGAAACTTTCCTTTGTCTACCTTGCAGCTAAGCTTGTCTGCCAGTAAATCCAGCGCCCGGAAGCCGGCATTGTGGCGGGTGCGGGCATAATCGCTGCCCGGATTTCCCAGACCCACAATGAGCCAGGCGTCTTTTTGCTTTCCGAACATCCTTAGAACAGGTCAGCAATGGAGGTGCCGCCGTGGATGTGGGTAATGGCGCGGGCAAAGATGGGAGCGACATCCAGCATCTTAATCTTATCGCAGGGGCAGTTCTCGGACATGGGAATGGTGTTAAGGAATACCATTTCATTGATGGCGCTGTTGGTGATACGCTCGAAGGCAGGACCGGAGAGCACACCGTGGGTGGCGCAGGCGTAAACTGCCTTGGCACCGCCGACCTCAACAAGGGCGTTGGCAGCGTTGCACAGAGAACCGGCAGTATCTACCATGTCGTCAAACAGGATGCAGGTCTTACCCTTAACATCGCCGATGACATTCATAACCTCGCAGACATTGGCCTTCTGACGGCGCTTATCCACAATGGCGAGACCCATATGTACCTTCGTGGCAAAGGTACGGGCACGGGCCACAGAACCAACGTCGGGGGAGACAACCACGAAATCGTCGTGGTTATACTTATCCTCAGGGAACTTTTCAAGATAATACTTCACAAAAGTGGGATTGCCCAGCAGGTGATCAACGGGAATGTCGAAGAAGCCCTGAATCTGAGCGGCGTGCAGGTCCATAGTCAGTACCCGGTCCGCACCGGCAGCGGTAATCATATTGGCAACCAGCTTGGCGGAAATGGGGTCGCGGCTCTTGGCCTTGCGGTCCTGACGGGCGTAGCCAAAGTAGGGGATTACGGCAGTAATCCGACCGGCAGAAGCGCGGCGGCAGGCATCAATCATAACCAGCAGCTCCATCAAATGGTCATTGACGGGCTTGCAGGTGGACTGAACCAGGAACACATCGGCGCCACGGACAGTTTCCTCAAGAGAAACAGAGGCTTCGCCGTCGGCAAAGGTCTTAACCGTGCTCTTACCAAGGGGAATGCCCAGCTCTTCGCAGATAGTTTTCGCAAATTCGGGATTGGAGTTGCCGCAAAAAACTTTAACGTTGTCTCCGTATGCAATCATCTTGAAAATACCTCGCTTATTCTCTATTTCTGCTCATAAACCATTATGAGCCATTCTGACCATATTATAACACCGCCGCACCCTAAATTGCAACAGAATACAGAAATAAATTGTAACAAATATTTCAAAATTATTGCGCATGAATTCTACCTTTCTTACAGATACGGGGAAAACGAAATTTTGTTTGAAATAATACTTGTATGATTATGGTAACCGTGATATAATAATACGAATCCTTTCAGAAAGGAATAAAGGCTATGAGCGATACGATTACAATTCGCGGCGCAAGAGAAAATAATCTTAAGAATATAGATTTAACTATCCCGAGGGACAAGCTGGTGGTATTTACCGGCCTTTCCGGCTCGGGCAAATCCAGTCTTGCCTTTGATACGATTTATGCTGAGGGACAGCGGCGGTATGTGGAGAGCTTAAGCTCCTATGCCCGGCAGTTTTTGGGACAGATGGATAAACCGGATGTGGATAGCATTGACGGCCTTTCTCCGGCCATTTCCATTGACCAGAAGACAACCTCTAAAAACCCCCGTTCCACTGTGGGAACCGTTACAGAGATTTACGATTACCTCCGCTTGCTGTGGGCGAGAGTCGGTATACCTCACTGCCCGAAATGCGGAAAGGAGATTCGCCGCCAAACCATTGACCAAATTGTAGACAGAGTGGAAGCCTTGGGCGAGGGTACTCGCTTTTTGGTGCTGTCTCCGGTTGTTCGCGGCAAAAAGGGCGAGCATCAAAAGGTCTTTGAGGATGCCCGGAAAAGCGGCTTTGCCCGTGTACGGGTAGACGGAATTCTGTACGATTTGGGCGAAGAAATTTCGTTGGAGAAGAATAAAAAGCACACCGTGGAGCTGGTGGTGGACCGGCTGGTAATTCGGGAGGGTCAGCGGCGCAGATTGACTGACTCTATCGAAACTGCCTGTACCCATTCCGGCGGTCTTGTGGGCATCAGCTTGCCGGACAAGGGGGAAGAGCTGTCCTTTTCACAAAATTATGCCTGTGAGGATTGCGGCATCAGCCTTACGGAGCTTGAGCCCCGTATGTTCTCCTTTAACAATCCTGCCGGTGCTTGCCCGACCTGTACAGGTCTTGGCTTTCAGCTGATTGCCGACGAGGATCTGGTAATCCCAGATAAGAGCAAATCCATTTTTGATGGCGGTATTCAGGCATCCGGTTGGCACAATGCCCGGACGGATTCCATTTTCCGTATGTACTTTGAGGCGTTGGCGCAGAAATATCGCTTTTCACTTACCGACCCGATTTCTACCCTGTCCCGGGAAGCGATGGATGTGATTCTTTACGGTACAAAGGGCGAAAAGCTGCGGATGACCTATAACCGGGGGACTGGCTGGGGCGTTATGGAGCAACCCTTTGAGGGTGTACTCAATAACATCAGCCGCCGGTATCGGGAAACCCAGTCTGATGCCGCCAAGAAGGAGCTGGAGGAATGTATGTCCACAGCGCCCTGCCCGGACTGCGACGGAAAGCGCCTTTCTCCTATTGCCCGGTCGGTAACCGTGGGCGGTATCGGCATTATGGATTTCTGCGAAATGAGCATCCAAAAAGCCCTCGCTTTTATGGAAAACCTGAAGCTTGAGGGAAATATGGCGCTCATTGCCCAGCAGATTGTACGGGAAATTAAGGCAAGATTACAGTTTTTAATCGATGTGGGACTGCAGTATCTCACATTGTCCCGGGCATCTGCCACCCTGTCCGGCGGTGAGAGTCAGCGAATTCGGCTGGCTACCCAAATCGGCTCTTCCCTTATGGGCGTTTTGTATATTTTGGATGAGCCGTCTATCGGACTTCATCAGCGGGATAATGATAAGCTGCTTCTGACGCTGAAGCGCCTCCGGGATTTAGGAAACACCCTGATTGTGGTCGAACACGATGAGGATACAATGCGTGCGGCAGACTATATCGTGGATGTAGGTCCCGGTGCCGGCAGCCACGGCGGAGAAATTGTAGCCGCCGGAACACTGGGCGATATTGTGGCAGAGCCTCGCTCTGTTACCGGCCAGTACCTTTCCGGTGTGAAGAAAATTCCCGTGCCCTCTGCCCGCCGAAGCGGCAACGGAAAGACGCTTACTGTAGAGGGCGCTACGGAAAATAACCTTAAAAATGTGGATGTTTCCATTCCGCTTGGAACACTTAGCTGCGTTACCGGTGTGTCAGGCTCAGGCAAATCCAGTCTTGTGGGAGAAATTCTGCAAAAGACGCTGTCTGCCAAGCTCAATCACGCCCGTACCCGCCCCGGCGCTTGCCGCTGTGTGAGGGGAATGGAAAATCTCGATAAGGTGATCGATATTGACCAAAGCCCTATCGAACGCACACCCCGCTCCAATCCTGCCACCTATACAGGTCTATTTAACGATATCCGCGACCTGTTTGCCTCTACAAAGGATGCGAAAATGCGCGGTTACGGACCGGGTCGTTTCTCCTTTAATGTAAAGGGCGGCAGATGTGAGGCCTGTAACGGCGATGGCCTTGTGAAAATCGAAATGCATTTCTTGTCAGATGTATATGTACCCTGTGAGGTCTGCCGTGGCGCTCGGTATAACCGGGAAACGCTGGAGGTGCAGTATAAGGGAAAGAATATTTCAGAAGTGCTGGATATGCGGGCAGAGGAGGCTGTAATCTTCTTTGAAAATTTGCCCAAGCTGCAAAGAAAGATTCAAACCCTCGTGGATGTAGGCTTGGGATATATTCGTTTGGGCCAGTCCAGCACCACTCTTTCCGGCGGTGGAGCCCAGCGGGTTAAGCTGGCAACGGAGCTGGCAAGAACGGCAACGGGCCGGACCATCTATATTCTGGACGAGCCTACCACAGGACTTCATGCTGCCGATGTGCATAAGCTTATCGAGGTACTTCAGCAGCTGGTGGATGCAGGCAATACGGTGCTTGTAATCGAGCATAACTTAGATGTAATCAAATCTGCGGACTATATTATCGACCTCGGCCCTGAGGGTGGTGATATGGGCGGAAATGTGGTAGCCTGCGGTACGCCTGAGCGGGTAGCTTCCGTAGCAGAAAGCTATACGGGTCAGTACCTGAAATCCTATCTGTAAAAAACCGCCCTGCGATACGCAGGGCGGAAGCTATTATTTCTGATACAGTTCCGGGGGCAAAACGTGGGAGAATTCCAAAAGACAGTGGTCCTGTCCGCCGGAATAATCAACTTGGAGAACATCGGAGCGGACAATGGGCGTCTTGCTCTTTTGCAGGGAAATGGTGAGGGTAACCTCCAAGCCACCGTTCTTACCGTTTTGCAGGAGCACAGTGCCGTTATGCGCGGCTGCGGCGGCACGGATATAGAGCATCCCAAGTCCAAGTCCTTTTGCACCATCATTAAGGGATGCTTGACGCAGATAGCGGTCAAACATATTGGCGGATGCGTCCTTGGGAATTCCCGGGCCGGTATCCGTTAGGGTAAAAAGCAGAGTTTTATCTGTTTTCTGCAGGGAGGCAACAATGGTCGTGCCGGGTTTGGAAACCTCGGCGGCGTTGGAGAGCATATTGAGTACTGCCCGTTCCAGATATTCGGCACTGACCTGTACAATAATATCCTCCGCCGGTTTTTCATAGGAAAGGGTAAGCTCGGCGGCAGACAGAAGGGCTGCTGATTTTTCCATCCATTCAGAGAAAAGGGCAGTTACATTATGGGTTTGCATTTTGCAGCTATTTCGGTTATAATAGCGGGGAGCATCACTCATATTACCGACGAGGCGCTGCATATGCAGCAAGCTGCGGTTTAAGTGCCCGATTTTTTCCTTATCTTTCGGCGCTGCCGATGTGGCGCTTTTCGACAGCAAATTATCGGAAATGGCCATCACACCGGCAAGAGGTTCCCGAAGCTGAATTGCCGCAAGAGAAAGCGCTTGCAGGACAGGGGACTCTGTTTCCGGCGCAAGCAGAAACAGCATCATATCCGGCATGGGAATCACGGTGGTGTCCAAAGCGGCTCCGTTTACGGTTAGCTGCAAATACATACAGCCATCTTGAAAATCGGTGAGTGTGCCTTCCCCGGCGGGGAGAAGAGATGCTACGGCTTCTCCGGCGGTGATGCCCATAGCCACCGCTTCGTTATTTACAATCGCTATATGGCCGTTCTGTACCCCAAAGGCGGGTTTTCCCAATAAGTTCAGCAGCATTTGCGTCTGATTAGGTTGTTCCATAATTCTCCTCCTTTGGGAATAGGTTGTGCAAAACGGCGGAAAAGTTTCACGCAGTTTTCTACATATTCTGCACTTACGACTATTCTAACGAATTTTTTTGAAAATAGCAAGACTAAACTGCCTAAGAGGTGAAAAATATGTCGGTACACGACGGTCATAGACAGAGATTACGAAACCGTTTCTTAAAAGAAGGACTGGATAACTTCGAGCCGGTCAATGTATTGGAACTGTTACTCTTTTGTTGCGTTCCCAGAAAAGATACCAACGAGCTTGCCCATAAGCTTCTGAAACATTTCGGCTCATTCCATCAGGTTTTGGATGCCACGCCGGAGGAGCTGGAGCAGGTACCCGGGGTGGGGGCCTCTATCTCTACCTTTTTGCCGATGATTACGGCTGCGTTTCGGTATTACCGTGTCAGCGCAGCCAAAAATGCAGTAACGTTGGACACTATTGAAAAATGCGGGGATTATCTCGTAAACCACTTCTGTGGCAGAAAGAACGAAACGGTAATGGTTCTCTGCTTGGATGCAAAGTGTAAAATGATTGTCTGTCGGGAGCTGGGCGAGGGAAGTGTTAATTCCACCAGTATTTCCGCCCGGCGGGTGGTTGAAACGGCACTGGGTGTGAAGGCATCTTCTGTGGTGCTTGCCCATAACCATCCCAGCGGTGTGGCGGTGCCCTCTGCAGATGATGTGGAAACCACCAGAATTATTGGGAAGAGCCTGAATGCAGTAGGTATCATATTGACAGACCACGTGGTAGTTGCTGATGAGGACTATGTATCTTTGGTGCAGTCGGGTCTTTACAGCTACAATTCCTTGGAGGACTGATATGGATAACAAAAACGAAAAAAGCGGTCTTTCAAAGATTGCGCCGCTTTATAACCGCTTTTTTAAAAACCTATACTGGCTTTTAATTCCTGTGCTGTTGTCGGATATTATGACAAGTGATGCGATGGTGCGCTGGGTTCCCGGGCTGTACCTGCCGGGTATGCTGCTTGGCATTTTGTGCCCTGTTTGCTACTATGTGGTGCTGCTTCGGAACAGCCTGCGGGAAAATCTCTACCGCATTGCCGGCGCTGTGGGTATCGGCTCAGTGGTACTGGGAATTGCTGCGGCGTTTGTCAAAGGACCGATTACCGTTCTTTGCAGCGGCGGCTCCATTGCCTGCGGTATCCTTGTGGAGTATTTTGAGTATAAGGGGCATAAAATCACCGTTTCTCAAGTGGATCGCATACTTGCTGACCGCTGGTTTAAGCTGTTTTATCTGTATTTCGGGCTGTTTGTTCTTACCTTTGCCGGTGCGTTTATAGCGCCTTCTGTAGCAATTGTGGGCGTGATTACTGCCTACATTAGTATAGGCGGTATGTTTGTTTTGCAGGTAATCAAAATGATTTATCTCAGCAATTCCGCAGCTGCCTTTGGAAATGCAACATTAAGACCCTAAGCTTATAAAAGGACGGGTATCGATAAGATACCCGCCCTTTTATTTTCCGATCAGTGTTTCAAACCGGACAGTTTCCCCTACGGGAATGACCAAGCACTCGCCGTTAAGACCGTTTACCTCACCGCATTGGGGCTCAATGCACATATAGCCCTCGCTGCCGGTGCGGTTATAGAGAACCCAGTGGGTAAACGGGCCGGAGACCCGATAAAACCAGTTGCCGATGTGCGCCGTGTTGCCCATACTGCGGAAATACCCATCGATGGGTATTCCTTGACAGGGCATCCCGGTCAGCATCTTTTGCATATCTGAGGTGAGTGGCAGGTAACGGTCGGTTGGAACCGGCGACCCGTTGCACGCCTGAAAATCTCCGAGAGGTACGGAAAAATCTCCGCAAGAAATAAAAGTGGTATGCAGGCAGAAAGTAACCGGCATAGGTGTAGACCCTGTGTTGGTAAGGGTATACCGGGAGTGAAAGCCTTCCTCTGTAATTTCGTAGCTGACATCTATACGATAGGGGAAGGGATAAGCTACCCCGGTGTTTATGTAGCTTCCCTCCCAGCGCTGCTGCGTTGCGGTGCGGGTTTTGAAAGGCTTATTATACAGAAGTCCGTGAAGATGGCAGCCGGTTTCTTCTTCGTTTACGGGAAGGGCATATTCCTTTCCCATAAAGGTGAATTTGCCACCGATTGTACGGTTTGCGGGCAGGAGCAAAGGCGCTCCGTGCAAATAGGGGGAGTCTGCTCGTTCTGCCTTGCTCTCAATCGGATAGAGAATGTCTTGCCCGTTGTGGCGCAAATACATAATATCTGCACCCCAGCTATCATCGATTTTGGCCTCATATCCGGCAAAGGAAAGAATATGATCCATAGTTTTCCTCCTGATTGTTTTCCTAAAGTATACAGCAGAAATACAGGTTTTGTAAAGCACAGGCGGGGAATGGAAAATATTACAGCTTGTCTGTTTTATGGAAATTTGATAAAATATCCCCAGTTCTCGAGGACAATCTGTTATATGAGGTGGATATTATTCGAAAAACTATTGCATTTTTTCTTGTAGTATTTGTGTTTTTAACCTTCACTGCGCCATATAAAGTTTCGGCGGCAGAAGAAGCACAGGCGGGAAGAATTTCGGTACAAACCGGTCCGCTTCGCGTGCGAAAATCCGCTTCTACCGGTTCGGCAGTTGTGGCAAATTTAAAAAAGAACAGCTACGTAACACTTATTTCCAAGGACGGTGCCTGGTGGCTGGTGGAATATGCCCAGGGGCGTTACGGTTACTGCCACGGGGATTATGTCCGCACAGTGTCTGCAACAGCACTTGCGGTTTCTACCCAAGGCAGTCCCTTGCGGGTGCGCAGCGGCGCAGGCACAGGCTATCCCCGGGTTACATCTCTCCAAAACGGTGTTTCCGTACTGGTTTTGAGCCAAAAGGACGGCTGGAGCTTCATTCTCTATGACGGAACGAAAACCGGTTATGTAAGCAGTAAATATCTTGCATCTCCCAAAAAATACAGCGCCATATCATTAAGTGTACCCCATTATTACCAGACCGACAGCCGTTGGTCCAAGGTGAAGCTGGGTTCTTCCGGCAAAACCATCGGTCAAATCGGTTGTACCACCACGGCGCTTGCAATGACGGAGTCTTATCGACGGGGAAAGACAATCTATCCGAGCACAATGGCAAAGTCCTTGCAGTATACCTCCGGTGGGAGCTTATACTGGCCGAGCAATTATGTAGGCATTACGGATAAGCTGAATCTTACAGAGATTTATAAGCTTTTAAAAGCAGGAAAGCCGGTAATTGTGGGCTATTACGGAAGCAAAGGTCAGCACTGGGTCGTTGTTTACGGCTATGTGGGCGGCGATACGCTGACGGAAAGTGGGTTTCTTATCCGTGACCCGGCCAGCTCTTCCAGAGAAAAACTATCACAGCTGCGAAGCAAATACCCCAATTTTCACAAATATGTATACTACAAATAAAGAAGGGATGTGTCTGCGGACACATCCCTTTTTCTGCTTATTTATAGGAGCTCTGAGTGCTTTCTTCGAACTTCACATCGCCCAGATACTGGACCGGGTCAAGACCCACATAGCGGCTCATATCAAACATTTCAGCAATGGTGTTAATGTTAACATTGATGCCGTTTTTCATACGGTCTGCCATAGCGATGATTTCCTTTTCGCCGTGGGTGTAAATTCTCTCAGCACCCTCAGCCTTGGGCGAATCTCTCAGCTCCTGCTGGAATACAGAAAGATGCTCGTTGATCGCCTTGGGGTCACCGAAGATGGCGGGGTTGATGGCAATAAAGCCGTGGCAGGTACCGCCCTTGCCGCCAATATGGGTGTGGTTGGAGGTGATACCCATGGAGATGATGGAGGAGAACAGCTCACAGATCATACCGTAGCCGTAACCCTTATGGCTGCCGGACTGCTCGGTTTCGCCGCCCAAGGGCATAATTCCGCCGCCCTTCTTGGCGACAATGTTCTTCAGAACATCTGCGGCATCGGTGCTGCCCTTGCCCTCAGCGTTCAGAGCCCAGCCCTCAGGCAGAGGCTTGCCATTCTTGTTGTAGATTTCCAGCTTGCCGCGGGTAACCACAGTGGTGGAAGCATCAAAGAAGAAATTGTAGGGCTCAGCAGGTGCGGCAATGGCAATGGGGTTGCTGCCCAGCATAGCCAGACGGCCATAAGTGGGCACCATAATTGCCTCGCTGTTGGTCATAGCCATACCGATGAGTCCTGCATCGCAAGCCATCTTGGCATAGTAACCGGCAATACCAAAGTGGTTGGAGTTACGCACGGTAACAACAGCCATACCGGTGGTCTTTGCCTTTTCAATGGCCTTTTCCATAGCAAAGTGGGAGATGAGCTGACCCATACCGTCATTACCCTCAATAACGGCAGAAACGGGAGTTTCAAACACAACCTCAGGCTGAGCGCCAACCTTGATAAGACCCTTTTCAATACCCTTGTGGTACCGGGCAAGACGCTGCATACCGTGGGATTCAATGCCATATAGGTCGCTGAGCAGCAGAACATCGGTGATGATTCTGCTCTGCTTTTCATCGAAGCCGAATTTCATGAAGCAGTCCATACAGAACCGATTCAGCTCCTCGTAGGAGTACTTTAAGTATTTTGCCATAATAAACACCTCTTTTAAAGATTATAAAATAATAATACCATAATTAAGCGAAAAATACAAGGTAGGCAAGGAAAATATATTACATTCAAAGAAGAATTTAGTGTAATTCATATCAAGAACGGGTGGGGATATAAGGTTGTTGTAAAAATGCAAAAAGTTTTGTGCAATATGCACAAAAATGAGGGCGAAAATTTGGCAGGCAAAAAAATAGTTTTTGATAAAAATTTCATTTAATCTGCGGTATCTTATGATATAATGATAATGAAAAGGCAGAAAGCCTTTCTCGAAAGGATGCAGCATATCTATGAAGAATAATATTTTGTTTTTCCTTTTACCAAAAGCAATGTGTGCTTTTGTATACGACGATTACACGATCCGTCAGGCATTGGAAAAAATGGAAGCTGCCGGCTATGCGGCGCTACCCATTTTGAATCGCAGAGGAGAGTATCGGGGAACGATTACAGAGGGCGACCTTTTGTGGGCGCTGAAGAATCTCTGCTATATGGATATTCGTCAGGCAGAGGCCCGCCGGATTGCAGAGCTTGATCGTAGAAAAGATAACATACCTGTCCGGGTAACCACCAATATGCACGACCTTGTGCAGCGGGCCAGCACCCAGAACTTTGTCCCGGTTGTGGACGATAAGGATACATTTATCGGCATCGTTACCCGAAGCTCCATTATTCGCTATTGTCTGGAGCACCTGTTCCCGGAGGACTAAAAAAAGGAAAAGAGACAGATGGATAAGAAAGAACTACGAAAAGCCATTCGCGCCAGAAAGCGGGAAATGACGGAAGAAGAGATTGTTTCCAAAAGCAAGACGCTTTGCGAAATGTTTGTAAAATGCCCGGCGTACCTTGCTGCAGATACCATTTACGGCTACCTTCCCTATAATCAGGAGGTGCGGACTTGGGATGCACTGCGTCAGGCTATGGCGGACGGGAAAAGAGTAGCTGTTCCTAAGGTTTACGGCGACGAAATGCGCTTTATTTACATAACGGATTTTTCTCAGGCGGAGGTGGGCTACTGCGGTATTCCCGAGCCTGTGGCAGATGAGCCGGTGGCAGAGGATAAAGCTGCCCTTGTGCTGATGCCCGGTATGGCTTTTGATCGGGCGGGGCATCGAATCGGTTACGGTGGCGGCTTCTATGATAAATTCCTTTCCCGGGAGCCGGAGCACCCCACACTGGCGCTGTGCTACGATTTTCAGATAGTGGAGAACCTGCCCACAGAGGAATTTGATATTCCCGTGGATATCGTTCTCTGGGCATAGGAGGGCGTATGCATATCCCGCAATTAACCACCTCTGAGGTGGAAGTGCTGTCCTTTCGGGAAGCACTGGCATCGGCGAATATAGAAAGCGAAGAATACGATATCCAAAAGTGGTTGTATGCCCCCAATTTCTATTCCGAATATCGGTACATACTGGGCACCCGGGGGGTCAATCCCCTTATTTGTATTGGTATCAATCCCTCCACAGCCAAGCCTGACGATTTGGACAATACCTTAAAATCCGTGGAGCGAATTGCGCATTTTAATGGGTTTGACAGCTTCATTATGTTCAATGTCTATGCCCAACGGGCAACCAATCCCGACCATATGGAAAAGACTTTAAACCTTAAGCTCCATAAGGAGAATATGGAGGCGTTTTCCTATGTGCTGTCCATCAGCAAGAATCCTTCCGTATGGGCGGCGTGGGGAACGATTGTTGAAAAACGCCCCTATCTTCCGGAATGTGTAAGAGATATGGTGGAAATCGGCGAGCGCTACGGCGCTAAATGGTACTGCGCCGGAAAATGCAGTAAAAAGGGTCATCCGCATCATCCGCTCTATCTTCGGAAGGACGAAATCATACGACCCTTTCCCATTGGGGAATATTTGCAGGAGGTGGATTTCGGTGGGGGGAAATGAGTGCGAAACCTGCTGGTATTTTGACTATGACGAGGAATTTGACGAGTATATCTGTAAAATGGATTTGGACGAGGATGATGTGTACCGAATTATGACCGCAAAGAACGGCCTATGTCCCTATTATCGGCAGGGTGATGATTACACATTGGCAAGAAAACAGTAAACAGAATGCCCCGGTTAGGTTTATGCCTAACCGGGGTGCAATATTTATTTTGCTAAAAGCAGTTTTAGCTTTTCTCTGTTTTCTGGCGTAATGTCTGTAAGCGGCAAACGGCAGCCGCCACAGTCATAGCCGAGTATCTCCATAGCGGCCTTGACCGGGATGGGATTAACCTCACAGAATAATTGCCGGATAAGGGGAGAGAGTTTACATTGCAATCGGGCTGCGGTTTCATAATCGCCGGACAGCGCCGCATTGGTCATCCGGGCAGTTTCCTCCGGCAGAACATTGGAAAGGACGGAAATCACGCCCTTTCCGCCTAAGGCGGTAACGGGGACAATCTGGTCGTCATTTCCCGACCATATGGTAAAGTCATCGCCACAGGCGGTGCGGATAGCGGTGATTTTTGTAATGTCCCCGGTGGATTCCTTTACACCCACAATGTTGGGATGCATAGAAAGCTCCCGGTATACGGATACGGGAATATCCACACCTGTGCGGGTAGGAACATTATAGATAATAATGGGAATATCCACGGCGTAGGCAATGGACAGGTAGTGGGCGGTAAGTCCCTCCGGCGTGGCCTTGTTATAGTAAGGAGATACCACCAAAAGACCGTCTGCTCCGGCGGCCTGTGCCTGCTGTGAGAGGGAAACGGCGTGGGCAGTACAGTTTGAGCCCGTACCGGCAATGATTTTACATCCGTCGCCGGCAAAAGCTTTGCTTCTTGCAAACAGCATGATTTTCTCTTCATCGGAGAGGGTAGAGGATTCGCCTGTTGTGCCGGAGAGCACAACGGCGGGGATGCCGGCGTTCATCTGCCTGCGAAGGAGCTGTTCTGCGAGTGGGTAATTGACTTTGTTGCCCCAAAATGGGGTAACAAGTGCGGTACATACACCTGTAAACAGTGGGGTTTTCATAATTAAACACCTCCGCACCAGTCTATGTGCCGAAAAATTTTTTGTTATACCGAAAAAATACGATTTTTTCCAAAAACAGATTGATTCCGAGAATAATATGTGCTATAATCACAGAAATTGAATACTGCAGTTAAAGGATAGAGGCGCAGTTGTCAAAAGTAGCCTGTGTGTAAGAGTCGCAATCGTTGCACAGGGGAAAGGGGCCGCTGCCGAAGGAAAGGGGTGCGAAGCCTTTCCTGGGTACGGGGATAACATCTCCGTAACTGTCGCGAAAGCGGAGGGCTATTATTGATTGTAATTTGGGCTGGTTCAGCCATATTATTGCGATTTATTTCGGCTATCCGTCCGGTAGCCGAATTTTCTTTGACCTCAGTGGAAAAATACGAATGGAGAGATAATTATGACAAAGAATCCGATTTTCCGTGGTGCCGCTACGGCCCTTGTAACCCCGCTTACCGAATCCGGCGTGGACTATGATGCCTTTGGTAAGCTCATCGATTGGCAGATTGAAAACGGCATTGACGCACTGGTGATTGCCGGTACTACCGGCGAGGGTTCTACCCTTACCGACGAGGAGCACCGGGAGGTTCTGCGCTTTGCGTTTGAGCGAATCGGCGGCAGAGTGCCTGCCATTGCCGGCACCGGCTCCAACGATACTGCATATGCCATTGATATGTCAAAGTTTGCCTGCGAGCTTGGCTATGATGGTCTTTTGGTGGTAACACCCTATTACAATAAGGCAACGCAAAAGGGTCTTATCCGTATGTTTACCGCCATTGCGGACGCTTCTACAAAGCCGATTATTCTTTATAATGTGCCTTCCCGCACCGGCGTAAATATCGCACCTTCCACTTATGCATCCCTTGCGGACCATCCCAATATTGTTGCTATTAAGGAAGCAAACGGTGATATTTCTTCCGTTGTAGCGACTGCCGCTCTGGTGGGAGATAAGCTGGATATCTACTCCGGCAATGATGACCAGATTGTGCCGATTCTGTCCGTAGGCGGCAGCGGTGTGATTTCCGTACTGTCGAACCTGATTCCCCGGGAAACCAGCGAAATCTGCCATAAGTTCTTTAATGGCGATGTGAAGGGCAGCGCCGAGCTGCAATTTAAGTACCTGCCCCTGATTAACGCCCTCTTTAGTGAGGTAAACCCCATTCCTGCAAAAGCCGCAATGGCAGCTATGGGCTTCTGTGAGGATTACCTCCGCCTGCCCCTTACTCCTATGGAGCCTGAGCATAAGGAGAAACTTCTTTCCATTATGCGGGAGATTAGTCTGATTTCTTAATTTAGGAGAATATTCTATGAATATTGGTATTTTCGGATACGGCAATCTGGGCCGGGGCGTAGAGGCCGCAATTGCCCAAAACGCAGATATGCGCCTTTGCGCCGTATTTACCCGCAGAAATCCTGAAAGCTTGCAAATTGCAACGGTCGGCGTACCTGTTGTATCGGCTGCGGATGTGCTATCTTGGAAGGATAAGCTGGATGTGCTGATTCTCTGTGGCGGCAGCGCAACGGACCTGCCGGAGATGACCCCGGCGCTGGCAGAGAATTTCTGTCTTGTGGATTCCTTTGACAATCACTCCCAAATTCCCATTCATTTTGGGAAAGTGGATGCGGTGGCGAAAAAGGCCGGAAAAACGGCAATGATCTCCTGCGGCTGGGATCCGGGAATGTTCTCCCTGAACCGGCTGTACAGCAGCTGTATTTTGCCTGTAGGCAACGACTATA
>JAZSKZ010000142.1:0-3116 GCA_045535135.1 Faecousia sp. | reverse complement strand
AGCAGCGGGAGCGGCCTCAGCTGCAGGAGCAGCTTCAGCAGGAGCAGGCGTGCCGCCAATACCCTTCAGGCAATCGGTGGGCTCGCCGGCAGGGCCAACAGCACAGACGTTCACCAGGCAGGGAACCTCGTCGCCCTCTTCGTAGAAGATCTCCAGCAGAGTACCCTCTGCGGTAGACTCGCATTCAAAGCTTGCTTTGTCTGTTTCGTAGGTAAAGAGAACCTCGCCCATTTTCACTTCATCGCCGGGCTTCTTCAGCCATTCGCCGATAATACAGCTTTCCACTGTGATGCCCGCTTTGGGCATAATTACTGCATTTGCCAAGATAAATCCTCCTTTAGGTTTGTTATAGCCTGTTAATTATAACATAACATAACAGGTGCGTCAACTGCTATTTCCTGCAAAATCCATTACTTTTTCTCTGTATTTTGTAACTTTTTCCATCCCCTCCCCTTCGGCGCATAAAAAAGCAGGTCCCCAAATTGGGGACCTGTGTTTTACAGAATGATTACGCCTGCCTTTTTCGCCGCTTCCGCAAAGGCCTCCGGCACATTTTCGTCAGAAACAATGTAGTTTACATCCTCCAGCCGGGCGAAGGTGTAGGGCATCAGGCAGTTAAACTTATCGCTGCCGCACATCAAAACGCTGGTTCTTGCCTTGCGAATGGCCAGGCGCTTTACCAGCATATCCGCCTCTGTGCCGCAGGTAAAGCCTGCCTCCACGCTGCAGCCGGAAACGCCGATGAAAGCCATATCGATATTGATATTATCCAGCATTTCCAGTGTGTTTTGCCCGGACAGCGCTAAGTTTTTCCGGTTAATCGTACCGCAGCACAATGTAACAACCGGGTTATGCAGACGGCACAGCTCGATGGCAATGCTGGGGCCGGTAGTAACGATATTTAAGTTAATATCCGGCAAGTTGCTGGCAAGTGTGAGATTGGTGGTACTGGCATCCAGGAAAACAGAGTTGTGGGCCTGCAGCAGGCTCATTGCCTTTTGGGCCATGGTCAGCTTGCCGGCATTATTCTCCCGCATACGCACATTAAACTCCGGGTCACCGGTATGGCGCACGGATTTGGCGCCGCCCCGGAATTTCACCAGCACGCCCCGGCTCTCCAGCGCATCCAAATCCCGGTGAATCGTCATTAGCGACACCTGAGGCAGCAGAAGCTGCAGCTCTTTAATGGTGGCTACATTTTTCGCCTCCACATATTCTTTTATCCGTTCCTGCCGAACCTTATTCATAGCCGCCTCCTGTGTTGCATTGTTATAAATTTACGATAAATATAACATTTTAACACAGGTTTTGTCAATAGCTTTTTTCTTTTTTCCATATTTGCCCCCTTTTTGCCCGGAATAGCAGTTGATTTTTCCATCCTTTGTAGGTATAATAGAGGGCAGATAGCTTGTGCCGCAATGCGTTTATCGCAAAACGGAACATTTTTTAACATCTCAAAAAGGAGAGTTCCATATGATTATTACCCAAAAGAAACCCATCGAAGAAGTAATGGCGCTGGTGGGCGATGCCAAGACCGTTGCAATCATCGGCTGCGGCAGCTGCGCCACCGCCTGCCAGACCGGCGGCGAGCCGCAGATTGCGGAGCTGACTGCTGTTTTGGAGCAAGCCGGCAAGAAGGTCGTTGCCACCACCGTGGCAGACTACTGCTGTATGAATCTGGGCGTCAAGGGCAAAATGAAGCCGCTGGTTGCCGCAAACCCCGACTGTGTGGTTTGTATGAGCTGCGGCGACGGTGTGCAGTGCGTTGCCAAAAACGCCGGCGCTATCCCCGTCTACCCCTCCAATAACACGATGTACTTAGGCGAAGCCGTGAAGTTCGGTGTTTGGGAAGAAGCCTGCCGCTTCTGTGGCGACTGTGTCTTAGGTCAAACCGGCGCAATATGCCCCGTTACCCAATGCGCAAAGAGCCTTATGAACGGCCCCTGCGGCGGTCAGAAAAACGGCAAGGGCGAGGTTAATCCCGAAAACGACTGCGCTTGGATTAAGATTTACGAGCGTCTGCAAGCTACCAACCAGCTGGAAAAGCTGATGCAGACCCGTGCCGACAAGGATTACGGCGCCTACGCCTATCCCAGAACAATCAGCCTGAGGGGGAAGAAATAATGAGTTTACTGAAAGAAGCACTGGAAAACGGCAAATTCGGCATAACCGCCGAGATGGCACCTCCCAAGGGTTACGATTTTACCGAACAACTGGAAGCTGCGGAGCTGCTCCGGGGTAAGGTTCACGGCGTGAATGTTACCGATATGCAGTCCGCCTGTTTGAAATCCTCCGGCCTTGGCCTTTGCATTAAGCTGAAGCAGGCAGGTATTGAGCCCATTCTGCAGATGACCGGCCGGGACCGTAACCGTATGGCAATTATGGGCGATATGCTGGCTGCTGCCGGCTTCGGCATTGATACAATGCTTGCCCTCACCGGCGACCACCCGGTTGTAGGCGATTGCAAGAACACCAAGCCCGTTTACGATCTGGACTCCGTAGGTATCCTGCGGATGCTCACCAAAATGGAGGAGACCGGCTGCGACTGCGGCGGCAATGAGCTTGCCGGCGGCGCGCCCAAGTTCTATAAGGGCGCTTCCGTTACCCCCCTGTATGAGCCCCTGTTCCTGCAGATTAACAAGCTTCGCCAGAAAGTAGAGGCCGGCGCAATGTATATCCAGACCCAAGGCATTTTCGATCTGGATGTGTTCAAGCGTTTCTTGGAAATGGTGGACAAGGCTGGTATTAAGACCCACATCATGGCCGGTATTATCCCCCTGAAGGGCGCAGGCGGCGCTAAGTATATGAACGAGAATGTTCCCGGCATTGCCGTTCCCCAGGCTATGATTGACAAGCTGGCCGCCGCTGCCGAAGAAGGCAAGGCTAAGGGCATCAAGGGTCTGCCTGCCCAGCTGGGTATGGAAATGGCCGCCGAGATGATTGCCAAGATTAAGGACGAGAAGCTGTGCGACGGCGTGCATATTATGGCCATCGGTGCAGAGAAGAATGTTCCCACCATTTTGGAAAAGGCCGGTATTGCCATCTGATTCCTGTAAATTACACAAAGCTGCAGGGAAGCAACCCCCCTTTCCGTCGGGTTTTTTTTTTTTTAATTT
>JAZSKZ010000088.1:0-2314 GCA_045535135.1 Faecousia sp. | reverse complement strand
AGCCAGGCGATTGCTATGCTCAGCCACCCGAATATCGTTTCTGTGTACGATGTGTCCACCTCCGACGATGCAGATTACATCGTTATGGAGCTGATTGACGGCATCTCCTTGAAGCAGTATATGGAGAAAAAGGGTGTCCTTAACTGGAAGGAAACTCTCCACTTTGCCATCCAGATTGCCAAGGCGCTGGAGCACGCCCATAGCCGGGGAATTGTCCACAGGGATATCAAACCCCACAACGTTATGGTGCTGAAAAACGGCTCTGTAAAGGTTTCCGACTTCGGCATTGCCCGGATGATGTCCAAGGGCAATACCCTTACCAAGGAAGCACTGGGCTCTGTACATTATATTTCTCCGGAGCAGGCCAAGGGTGGCAGAGTGGATAACCGCTCGGATATCTACTCTCTGGGCGTTGTGATGTATGAAATGATGAGCGGCCGTCCCCCTTATGACGGAGAGACACCGGTGTCCGTGGCAATTCAGCATATCAACGGCGGCGCTGTAATGCCCTCTACCTTAAATCCCAATATCCCCGGTGGCTTAGAGCAGATTATTATGAAGGCAATGGCCCACGGCGCAGATGCCCGTTACGAAAGCGCCGGCGCAATGCTTTCTGATTTGGATGAGTTCCGGAAGAACCCGGCAATCCTGTTTGATTATAATACACCGCCTATTGATGCGGTAACTACCTTGCGTCCTCCTGCGCCCATTGAGCCGGAGAAGCCCAAGACCACGGCGGAGCGGGTGGTAGCAACGGCAGAGGCACCCCGTCGCCGCACAGCGGAGACACCTCGCCGCAGAGAGCCTGAAAAAGAAACCTCTAAGTCAGAAGAAGAAAGACGCAGCCGTATTACCACCATTGCCATTATTTCCTGCTCGGCAGTTATAGTGGTAGCCATTGCGATTTTCTTGATTGTATTCTTCAGTGGCGGCGGTTCTTTCACCCAAAGCCAAGTGGAAGTTCCCAACTTAGTTGGTCAGAACTACAACGAAATGGAAATGCCGGAAGATTTTGAAATTAAGGTTTTTGAAACGGTGTTCCACGATACTGTTCCCGCAGGTCAGATTATCTCCCACGAGCCTGTAGGCGGTACGATGACATCTCCCGGCAACACCATTTGGGTAACTGTCAGCCGTGGTCCTGAGCCACAACCCAATCAGCTGGTAACGATGCAGGGTAAGAGCAAGGAGCAAGCAGAGGCTACTCTGAAGGATATGGAACTGGGCATCAAGATTGTGATTTCTGAAGAGCATAACGACGAAATTCCTGCCGGTTATGTGGTGCGTACCGAGCCGGTGGCAGGCACTCAGCTGAAAAGCGGCGACAGTGTTATTCTGTATATCAGCAAGGGCCCCGAGGCAACCTTGTCCAAGATGCCCAACTTGGTAGGCTTTAAAGTGGATAACGCTAAGCTGACTCTGGAAAATCAGGATTTAGATTTGGATATCCAAACGGAAGAGGTTTCTGATGCGGATATTCCCGAGGGCGAAATTGTTCGCACGAAGCCGGAACAGGGGGAAGACCTGGTAAGTGGACAGGAGGTTGTTCTGTATGTCAGCTCCGGTCCTAAGAAGGCAACTGTTCGGGATATGACCGGCTACGATTGGGAGACCGCAAAGGAATATCTGGAAGAAGACGGCTTTAAGAATGTAGTCGTTGAGTATATTGACAGTGAAAAGCCGGAGGGCGTGGTAGTCAGCCAGTCCCATAAGAAGGTTACTATCAGCGTAACAACGGAGATTATTCTCCAGGTCAGCGCCGGTTCTCCTGTGGAAAAGAAGCTTACAATTGACCTTCCCACAGGTAAAAGCGCACCCTATACATTGCAGATTATGGTTCTTGATGAAAATGGAAGCTATGGAGAGTATAGAGTGTTTGAAAAGGTAGCGCCTACAGAGAAAACAATGGAGGTTTTGCTTACCGGTAAGGGTGTGCAGACTTTCCGCATTGATATTGACGGCGCAATATACAAAGAAAATATAAAGGTGGACTTCGATTCGAAATGACAAAAACAACCGGGCGAATCATTCGTTCCTTAAGCGGCTTTTATGATGTGCAAACGGCAGAGGCGGTTGTTACCTGCCGGGGAAGAGGCGCATTGCGTAAAGCCGGCGAAGCGCCCCTAACCGGTGATTTGGTAGAAATTTCTCTGGAGAAGGGAAAAGGTATGGTGGAGCGGATTCTTCCGCGAAAGAACCGCTTCATCCGTCCGGCTGTTGCCAATGTGGATGCCTTGGTGGTGTTTGCCGCCAATGTAAACCCGGTAACCGAGCCTTTTCTCATCGACCGGGTGGCAGCCATTGCCGGCGACCA
>JAZSKZ010000073.1:0-2533 GCA_045535135.1 Faecousia sp. | reverse complement strand
GTCCCGCCTCGCGCACCAAAAGAAAAGGCAGACCGAAAGGTCTGCCTTTTCTTTTGGTCTGTGGGGTGTCTGCGAGAATCCGCCCCTAAAAGGGGACCCCGCCAAAGCCCAGCGGAGCGGGTTTGGTGGGGAAAGGAGCCGCAGCAAAATGGCAGAGTTTTCCCGCTTGCGGGGAAACGAGGGATATGGCGCTTGCGGCGACGCCGTCCCGCCTCGCGCACCAAAAGAAAAGGCAGACCGAAAGGTCTGCCTTTTCTTTTGGTCTGTGGGGTGTCTGCGAGAACCCGCCCCTAAAAGGGGACCCCGCCAAAGCCCAGCGGAGAAGCAGACCTCTTGATCTGATTCTTGCCTGTAATTACCCTTATTTTTGGAAAAAACATTAAAAAATTTGCATTTTGGGCAAAATGTGGTATGATACAGGGAGAAACTGCCCGAGGAGGGATTTTATGCTGGATTATATTCGTATTGCTTGCGCTGTGCCTCCCGTTTGCGTGGGAGATGTAAAGAAGAATACGGCGGATATTTGCCGCCAGATTGCCGAGGCTGACGAGAAGGGAAGCGACCTTGTGGTTTTCCCCGAGCTGGCGATTACCGGCTATACCTGCGGCGACCTGTTTTTACAGGATGCGCTGCTTTCTGCTGCCATGGGGGGACTTACGGAAATTGTCCGCCATACGGAGGACTATCCGGCAGTAACAGCCGTGGTGGGTCTGCCTCTCCGGCTGGGCGGCGGCCTTTTCAACTGCGCCGCCGTGGTATCTGACGGCGTTATCAGGGGCATTGTGCCTAAGGCATTCCTTGCAAACCCCGAGGGCTTTTCCGAGAGCCGTTGGTTTGAAAGCGGAAAAGAACTGAACATTGACGAAATCGAAGCAAAGGAAATCGGCCTTTCCGAGGAATATGAAATTCCTGTAGGTCGGGATCTGGTCTTTACCTTGGGCGATGGCGCTTCCTTCGGCGTGGAAATCTGTCAGGATCTGTGGTCGCCCATACCGCCTTCTACCTATCTTACTATGGGTGGGGCAGAGGTGATTGTGAACCTGTCTGCCTCTAACGAAACGGTGGGCAAAGCTGCCCAGCGCCGCCGCTTGGTGCGCCATCAGTCGGAAACCTGCGCCTGCATTTATGCCTTTGCTTCCGCAGGCTACGGAGAGTCCACCGGGGATACGGTTTTCTCCGGCCATAGTCTGATTGGGGAAAAGGGCAAAATCATTCAGGAAAGCCCGAAGGGACTCCAAAGCGGCTATCTTATGGTGGCGGACGGGGATTTGGGAAAAATCCGCAGCATTCGGCGAAAAGATAAGGGCCTGCGGGACGGAGCGGCTGCCTGCGATTGGACGGTGCGGCAGGTATTCTGCCAGAATACACCTCTGCGGGGCAACGGAAGCCTTGCTAACATTTCCAAGCTGCCCTTCGTGCCTGACAACCGGGAGGACAGAATTGCCCGCTGTCGGGAGGTTTTTGAAATTCAGGCCCGGGGTCTTGCCCAGCGACTGGAGAGTATCGGGGCCAATGCGGTAATCGGCATTTCCGGCGGACTAGACTCTACACTTGCCCTTTTGGTGGCGGCGGAGGCGATGGCTATGCTGGGCCGTCCTGCCACGGATATTCACGGCATTACTATGCCCTGCTTCGGCACAACGGACAGAACCTACGGAAATGCCCTTTGTCTGATGACTGCTCTGGGCATTACCCAAAAGGAAATCCCCATCCGGGCGGCGGTACAGCAGCACTTCGGGGATATTGGGCAGGATGAAAACAAATTCGATGCCACCTACGAAAACGCACAGGCCCGGGAACGCACCCAGATTCTGATGGATTACGCAGGCATCCACAAGGGCATTGTGGTAGGTACCGGCGATTTAAGCGAGTTGGCGCTGGGCTGGTGCACCTATAACGGCGACCATATGAGTATGTACGGCGTCAACGCTACCGTACCCAAGACACTTATTCGCTGGATGATTGAGGCGCTTGCGGAAATGCCCCGGTTTGCGGATGCCCGGGCGGTGCTTTTGGACATTTTGGATACCCCCATCAGCCCCGAGCTGCTGCCTCCGGACGCAAAGGGCAAAATCGCCCAGTACACCGAGGACTTGGTGGGTCCCTACGCCCTCCACGATTTCTTCCTTTACTATATGGTGGGCTATCAGTTTGCCCCGGAAAAGATTTACGCCATGGCCTGCCGGGCCTTTGAAAAGGATTTCGATTGCGCCACGGTGAAAAAGTGGCTGGTGGTATTCTATCGCCGGTTCTTCGCCCAGCAGTTTAAGCGAAGCTGTATGCCTGACGGAGCGAAGGTGGGAAGTATTTCCTTCAGCCCCCGCGGGGACTTCAGGATGCCCAGCGACGCCTGCGGTAAGCTTTGGATAGAAGCTGCAGAAAAGCTTTAATTTAAATCGCACCCCGTTTGGGGTGCGATTTTTCCATATGTACTGCAAACCATAATTATGGTTTGCAGAGAAGCTTACTGCAGACCCTGCTCGTAAGCTTCGATCATCTTCTTGACCATCTGGCCGCCGACGGAGCCGGCTTC
>JAZSKZ010000066.1:0-7166 GCA_045535135.1 Faecousia sp. | reverse complement strand
CTGCTTATAAGGCTGTGATGAAGCCTGCGGAGGGCACTATTCTTACTGTTGCCCGTCTGGCGGCAGCCAAGGCCCGGCAGGCAGCAAAAGAGAATAATTACTTTGAGTTTGTCCATCAGGAGGCCATCGAGGCTGCCCGGGAGGCTTTGCAGAATACCATTAACCAGAATCCTGTGCTGAAAAAGGCCGGGGTCGTAGATGCCGGCGGCAAGGGCTGGGTTTTGGTGCTGGAAGCAATGGATGCTGCTCTGCGGGGCGAGGACATTGTTGTTCCTGCCGGCGGTGTGGGAGAAGCGAAGGGACAGGCAGATTTTGCCGATTTTGACGGTGAGGATATTACCTTCACCTACTGCACCGAGTTTATTATCTCCCGGGAAAACGATAATGACCCGGAAAAGCTGCGGGATTTCTTGGCTTCTTTGGGCGACAGCTTGGTGCTCGTGGACGATGAGGAAATTATCAAGGTGCACGTTCATACCAATGACCCGGGCAAGGCCCTCCATGAGGCAATGGACTACGGCAGCTTTGTTACTGTAAAGATTGAGAATATGCGCATGCAGCATACAGAAAAGGTGCTCAGCGAAAAGGAAAAGGCACCTAAAATTGCAGAGCCGGAAAAGCCCTTGGGCGTGGTGTCTGTTTGTGTGGGTAAGGGCATCGAAGAGGTCTTTGCCAACTT
Source organism: Faecousia sp. (assembly GCA_045535135.1). Lineage (GTDB taxonomy): Bacteria > Bacillota > Clostridia > Oscillospirales > Oscillospiraceae > Faecousia. The sequence continues at coordinate 6,487 of JAZSKZ010000066.1, read as the reverse complement.
AGGAACCGACGGCCTGATTTCCGGCGGCCAGACGATGAATCCCAGCACCCAGGATATTTTGGAGGCGGTAAACCGCGTGCCGGCAGAAACGGTGCTGGTTCTGCCCAACAATAAGAACATCATTATGGCGGCAGAGCAGGTGAACGACCTGACCCCCAAGAATGTAATTGTCATTCCCACTAAGACTGTGCCGCAAGGCATTACCGCAATGCTCAGCTACAATCCCGACGGTACGGCAGAGGAGAACACCGAGGCGATGACCGAGGCGATCCCCACGGTAGATACGATGCAAATCACCTATGCTGCCCGGAACTCCGACTTTGACGGCCACGACATCCGTGAGGGCGACTATTTGGCACTTTACGGAAATGCGCTGTTTGGCACCAGCCGAGATGTGAAGGTGCTGCTTCGTTCTCTGGCGGAAAGGGTACGGGACGAAGGGAAAGAGTTTATCACCATTTATTACGGTGAAGATATTCAGGAAAAGCAGGCCAAGAAGACGGCGGAGATATTCAGTCATCTGTGCCCCGATGCGGATGTAAATCTGATTTACGGCGGCCAGCCTGTGTACTACTACCTGATTTCAGCAGAATAAGAATAAGAAAAAGCCGACCGATAGAGAGTGCTCTGTCGGTCGGCTCTTTGTGTTAAGTCGCTTGCAGACGAGGTGTATTCTGCCCGAACCGGGGCATTTTAAGGAAAAGGAGGGGAGAGCGTGAACAAACTGCTGATGAAAACCGTAGCCGCAATTCGCTATGCGCTTTCTCTGCGGATCTCCGTATATGCAGCATACGCTGGATATTTTTTAATTATCTCCGCATTTCCGTCTTTAATATTGCTGCTGTCGCTCCTTCGGTATGCAGGTCTGGAGGTAGAGGTGCTGACCCGGGCGCTGCAAAATGCCATACCGGCAGCGCTGTATCCTGTGGCAAAACGGCTGGTGGTACTGGCATATCAGGGGACTACCGGTGGCATCCTCTCTTTTTCGGCAATTACGGCGCTTTGGTCGGCCAGCCGGGGTGTGTACGGTTTGCTCACGGGGTTAAATGCGGTCTACGGCGTCCGGGAAAACCGGGGATATCTCTATACCCGATTTTTAAGCCTTGCCTATACCTTTCTGCTCTTGTTGGTTCTTATTTCTACCATGGCGCTGCATGTGTTTGGCGGGGAGCTGATCCCGCTGATGCCTTTTTTTCGTATTTTGGACGGTTTTTTTGATTTGCGCTTTTTTCTTTTGTTGTTTTTGCAGACTGCTGTGTTTACCGGGGTATTTATGGTGCTGCCAAATCGCCGCAACCGATTTTCAGACAGTGTGCCCGGCGCCCTTCTGTCTGCCTGTGGGTGGCTGATTTTTTCCCAGCTTTATTCCGTGTATGTAACCCACTTTGTTACCTACACCAGCATATACGGCTCGGTGTACGGCGTGGCACTGAGTATGCTGTGGCTGTATTTTTGCATCAGCATCCTGTTCTACGGCGGCGCGCTCAATGCCTATTTAATAAAAATAAAAAAAGATTAAAAAATTTACCCCTTGTTCATAAAGATGTGATATGATATGATAAATTTTGGAAAAAGGGGTGTGGGTATGTTCGGCTTTGTTATGGCGAACTTAAAAGAGCTTTCCAAAGAGGAGCAGCAGCGGTATAGCAGCGTATACTGCGGCGTGTGCCGCCGCCTGCGTCTGCGGTCGTCCCGCCTTGCCCGGCTGGGGCTCAGCTATGACATCACCTTTTTGGCGCTCCTGCTGATGAGCCTTTATGAGCCGGAGGAAACTGCCGGAAAACGAGCCTGCCACCTCCATCCCATAAAACCCCGGGCCTATACCGATTGCGAGCTTCTTGCCTACGGCGCAGATATGAATCTTGCGCTAAGCTATTATAATGCCCTTGACGATGTGCAGGACGAAGGGCGGGCAACCTCTCGGCTTCTGTGCCGGATTTTTGGCAGGGAAATGGACACACTCCGGGAAGTTTATCCAGGAAAATGCCGGACGATAGAAGAGAATTTAGAAAAACTACAACTGCTGGAAAAGGAAAACTGTCCTGATCCGGACCGTGCTGCTGCCTGCTTTGGTGCGCTTTTGGGCGAACTGTTTGTATGGCAGGAGGATATGTGGGCGGACACTCTGCGAAATATGGGCGATGCACTGGGCAGATTCATCTATTTGGCAGACAGTGCGGTGGATTACCGCCGGGATAAGGAAAAAGGAAAGTATAATCCCTTTGTCGCCTCCGGAAAAGACTGGAACTGGGAGGACTGGGAGCGGGTGCTGGTACTGTGTATGCAGCGGTGCACCACATATTTTGAAATGCTGCCATTGGTGCAGGACAAGGGGATTTTGGATAACATTTTGTACAGTGGTGTGTGGCTGCAGTATCGGCAGAAACAGCGCCAGCAGACCAAACACCAGGGAGGAATAGAATGACCGACCCATATAAAGTGTTGGGTGTCAGTCCCGACGCCTCAGACGAGGAAATTAAAAAGGCTTACCGCCGGCTGGCAAAGCAGTATCACCCGGACAGAAACCCCGGCGATGCGTGGGCGGCCAAGAAAATGCAGGAGGTCAATGCGGCCTACGAGCAGATTAAAAACCCGGAAAAGGCGGGGCCGCAGAATACAGGCTATAACCCCTACGGCCAGTGGAATCCATACGGCGGAGGATACCAGTCTGCGCCTTCTTATACACAAATTCTCCAAATGGCCCACCAGTACATTATGTTTCATCAGTATTACCAGGCACTACAGATTTTGGGAAGCACTTCGGAGCGAACGGCCCGGTGGTACTATCTGTCGGCGCTGGCAAACAGCGGCATCGGCAATCAGGTAAATGCGCTGGAGCATATCCGCAGGGCGGTGTCTATGGAGCCGGATAATCAGGAATACCTGCAGGCGCTGGATGCCATCGAAAACGGGGGCGCCCAGTACCGAAGACAGGCGGGCGGCTACCGTGGATTTACCTTCGGCGGCAGTCCTTGTGCCTCTTTGTGCCTGTGCTATCTGTTTCAGATGTTCTGCTGTCGTGGACGCTTCTTCTGGTGTTAAAAACCCTCTCCACCCGGAGAGGGTTTTTGTATATGCATTGTGGAAAATTTTCTTGTCAAGTACTATTTTTCTCAAACCCATCCCGTTATTTTTCTTTTTTCGGCATAATGAAAAATCGAAAAAAGTCGAAACTTCAGGAAAAACCTTATGTAAACCAAAACGAATATTTCTCCTTGGTTATTCTTGCGGACGCAGGGTGTGGAAAAGCCTGTGGAAAATGTGGAAAAGTATTGATTTTCCATAAGAAAACCGAGCCTGCGGGGTTTTTTTAAGAATAAAAAGGGAGTGTATAAAGGGTGAATAATCCGACGATTTTCCGAATTTTTGGGAATTATGTCGCCGGGATCTTCGCTTACTTTTTCTTGCTTTTTTGTGGAAAAAGTTGGCTTTTCTCCGACATCTGTCAAAAAATCGTCTACTTAACAGGGATATTTGCCGAAAAATTTGTGCAATTTCCACAAATCCTCTTTTATGTATGGATTTGCTTCTCCAGGGCATAATAGGCCATAGCAACCGACCTCAGCAGATAAACAAATACGGGAGGCACGCGCTATGCAGGGGAAAGTGGAAATTTGCGGTGTAAATACCGCAAAATTAAAGGTTTTAAGCCAAAAAGAAATGGATTCATTGCTCCGCCGGGCGAAAGACGGAGATGAGAATGCCCGGATGCAGCTTGTTGAGGGAAACCTCCGATTGGTGCTGTCGGTCATTTCCCGGTTTGAAAAACGGGGAGAATGTGCCGACGATTTATTTCAGGTTGGCTGCATCGGTCTTATGAAGGCAATTGGGAACTTTGACCCGGACAAGCAAGTAAAATTTTCCACCTACGGCGTGCCTATGATTGCGGGCGAGGTGCGGCGTTATCTTAGAGATAACGGAGTGATCCGGGTGTCTCGTTCATTGCGGGATGTAGCGTATCGGGTGCTACAATGCAAAGAATCGCTGATGCTCAGCTTAGGACGGGACCCAACATTGGAGGAAATTGCCAAAACGCTGGACTTGCCGGAGAATACTGTCAGCGAGGCGCTGGATGCCATCTGTGCCCCGGTAAGCCTTTATGACCCGGTATATACCGACGGCGGTGATCCGCTGACAGTAATGGACCAGGTGCGCGACCCGCGAAATACCGATGAGGTGTGGCTGGAGCGTATCGCCCTGCGGGATGCGTTCCGTGCCTTGGGACAGAGGGAGAAGGAAATTCTTTCCCTCCGTTTTTATGATGGAAAGACCCAAATGGAGGTGGCCCAAATGGTGGGAATCTCTCAGGCGCAGGTGTCCCGGCTGGAAAAAGGTGCGATCAGCGCGATGCGACGGCAGGTTTTGCCCTCCTGAGCATATTTTTCCGGCGTCTGCATATCCTCTACCATAAAAAATGGGAGGGGTAAGTATGAATTGTAAACTGACAGATCTGCACTGCAAAGAAGTAATTTGCATCTGCGATGGCAGACGGCTGGGCTTTGTGGCCGACGCCATTGTGGAGCTCCCCCAGGGGCAGGTGGTGTCCATCATTGTACCGGCGCCTATGCGGCTACCCACGCTGGGACGGCGGGAGGACTTTGTGATTCCTTGGGAATGTATCAAAAAAGTGGGTCCAGACATTCTTTTGGTAGACATAAAACCGGAACAGTGCCGGGTGCCCCGTCCCCGGTTGGGCTTTTTGCTCTGAAGGTTGAAAAAACCGAAAAAAATCCCGTATTTTTTCAAAAAAACACTTGAAAAATTAAAATCCTTGCATTATAATGTACCGGCGTGGGTTTATGCCCATAGTATTAAACCACACACCCGATGACTTTATCGCTGCAGTGCCATTGGCTGGCGGTAGGGGATGATTGGGGTGGAGGAAAAAACAAAAGGAGAAAAGCAAATGTCTGTCGTATCTATGAAACAACTGTTGGAGGCCGGCGTGCACTTCGGTCACCAGACCCGTCGCTGGAACCCCAAAATGGCTCCCTACATTTACACCGAGCGTAACGGTATCTACATCATTGACCTGCAGAAGACCGTTAAGAAGCTGGAGGAGGCCTACACCTTCGTTCGTGAGATGTCCGCTAACGGCGGTAACATCCTGTTTGTCGGCACCAAGAAGCAGGCGCAGGACGCTATCAAGGAAGAGGCTGCCCGTTGCGGCGGTTACTATGTGAACGCCCGTTGGCTGGGCGGTATGCTCACCAACTTCCGCACTATGCGTACCCGTATCGACCGTCTGGCTCAGCTGCGCAAGATGGAAGCTGACGGCACTTTCGCTATGCTGCCCAAGAAGGAAGTTATTAAGCATCAGGCCGAAATCGAGAAGCTGGAAAAGTATCTCGGCGGCGTAAAGGAAATGAAGAAGCTGCCCGCAGCTCTGTTTATCGTTGACCCCCGCAAGGAGCGCAACGCTATCGCAGAAGCCAAGAAGCTGAACATTCCCATTGTTGCGATTGTTGACACCAACTGTGATCCCGAAGAAATCGACTATGTTATCCCTGGCAACGATGACGCTATCCGCGCCATCCGCCTGATCGCTGCGGCTATGGCCAGCGGTGTGATCGAAGGCCGTCAGGGTGAGGACGCTGCTGCAGAAGCCGCTGCCCCCGAGGCTGTTGAGGCTGAAGCTGCCGCCGAATAATCATAGGGAGGAAAAGAAAATGGCTTTTACTGCTCTGGATGTTAAGAAGCTCCGTGAAATGACCAATGTCGGCATGATGGACTGCAAGGCTGCTCTTGCCGCTACCGATGGCGATATGGATAAGGCTGTTGACTGGCTCCGTGAAAAGGGTCTGGCCAAGGCTGCCAAGAAGGCTGACCGCGTTGCTGCTGAGGGTGTTGCTCTGGCAACCGTAGTTGACGGCGTAGGCGTAGTTATCGAGGTAAACTCCGAGACTGACTTCGCTGCAAAGACCGATGCCTTTACCGATCTGGTAAAGAACCTGGCTGTTGCTGTTGCAACCCAGAAGCCCGCCGATGTGGAAGCTCTGAAGGCTTGCACCTACCCCGGCACCAACCTGACTGTTACTGAGATTATGCAGGAAAAGGTTATGTCCATCGGTGAGAATATGCAGATCCGCCGCTTTGCCCGTTTCGACGAAAACACCTCCGTTGCCTATGTACACGCAGGCGGCACCCACGGTGTTCTGGTAAATCTGGCTGTTGAGGGTGGCATCGATGCTACCGAGATCGGCAAGAACGTAGCAATGCAGATTGCTGCTATGGGCGCAAAGTACTGGGATAAGACTCTGGTACCCCAGGCTGAGGTTGACCACGAGCTGGCTGTTCAGGTTGCTGCTATGGACAACGATCCCAAGATGGCTTCCAAGCCCGCACAGGTTAAGGAAAAGATCGCCGCCGGCAAGATCAACGCCTTCTACAAGGAGATCTGCCTGCTGCAGCAGGACTTCGTCCGCGGCGACCTGTTCACCGGTTCCGTGGAAGGCTACATTGCCGACGCTGCCAAGAAGCTGGGCGG
>JAZSKZ010000022.1:0-15465 GCA_045535135.1 Faecousia sp. | reverse complement strand
CCAGAAAAAAGCGCCTGCGAAAGCAGGCGCTTTTTTCAACTAAGTGCGCCTTTCGGCGTGTGAAGTTTGCTGCGCAAGTGAAGTTGTCCTGCGGACAGTGAAGCTTCTGCGGAAGTTAGTGGCGCACTTAACTTCACATTGTGCGTTAGCACAATGCTTCACAGTGGCATCGCCACTGCAGCACTTAGCGCAGCGGCATCGCTTATCACTTTTATGCTTTCATGAAGCCCCATCCGGCAACGCCGTATATCATACTGCATCAGCAAGATATCATTGGGTTGTATTCCGGGCGCACCTGTGCTATCATAAACATAAAGGGGGAATGGGAATGAAAAATCGTGTACTAACACTATGTCAGCTTGCCGTAAATATCCTTTTTACGCCCTTTTACTTTATAAAGTGGATTTGCTACGAGGCGGTGTTTCCCGACGGCCGCCGGAATTATTACTATAGCCCCGTTACGAATTTGCAAGGAGAGCCGGGGGAGTGGTTGCTTTATGCGAGCCTATTATTTACGGTTCTCTCTGCCGCCCTCTGCTGCGCTTGCCTGTGGAAGAAAGATAAGGCGCTGTCTATCGGCCGCCATATCGTGTTCGTCTTTTCGGCGGTGGCATTTGCCTTTGCGATGATGATTGCCGCCTCCGTGGGCAGAGGCTTTTAGATAGTAGGGCGGGAGCTTGCTCCCGCCGATGGTTTCGTTTACCACATTAGGCGGGGCGGCGGGAGCGAGTCCCCGCCCTACAGTGAAAGCGGTGGGAAAACCCACCGCTTTTTTATTTATGCTTTACCTTTTCCTTTGTGCCGTCGGGGCGGACAATGTAGGTATTTTCCAGCTGTCCCACAAGGTTTGCCTTTACGGAATCAATATAAATCCGGCGGAGCTTATCCCGCTCGGTCAGCTCCTCCGGGGTCAAAACCCGCTCCTTCGCCAGCCGGGCAAGCTCGTTAATCCGTGCAATTACTTTGTTCATATCCATAGCATTTACCTCAAATATATTTTTCGATGATGATGGAAAGGCGGTCCTTTTTCGTCCTGCCGCCAATTTGCTTCAGCTTTATTTTCCCCAAGCCCCGGACGGAAATTACCGCCCCCTCGGAGATAAGTTTGTCTGGCTTTTCACAGGGTAGTCCGTCAATGGCGGTCTTTCCACCAAGAATATGCGCCGCAGCCTGACTTCGCCCAATGCGAAAGCCAGAGGACACCACACTGTCAAGGCGCAATGACGGCACAGTGTCCCGAATTTCCGTCGTTTCCGGCTGGGGAATTTCCGGGGAGTTGAGGACCGTTTCCGTCAGCTTCAGCGCTGTGCGCCCGGCACTCTGGAAATTTTGGAGGAGATAGGGGGCAATTTCTTCCGTAACAAAGAAAAGACAGTACCCGTCTCCCACGCAAATATCCCCCACGCACTCCCGGGCGATGCCTGCGCCCATCAGCGCACCTAAAAAGTCCCGGTGGCTGGGGCTGTCCCCCTTATAAAAAGTGGCTTTTATGCACACGATAGGGATATATTCCTCCATATAGTCCGGGGTGTAGCAAAGCATCTGCCGCTGGGCATCCGGATAGCCGCCGAGGAAGGAAAGACCCTCTTGGTTTCCAAAGAGAAACTGCGCCATTTCCTGCTCCCGGGGGGAGAGAAAGCAGGTATTTGCCGGGATATTTCTGTCCATTCCGGCAGTAATTTTGTCCCACAGCCGGGAAAGCAGCACCCGATCCTCCGGGGATTGTGCAATTTTCTCTACATTGGCACGGTTCATAGCCTGCTCCTTACCTTTTCTACGGGGTATTATACCAATAAGGCGGGAAGAAAGCAAGTTTTTCTTGTGTATGGCGAACTTTTCGGTTATAATAGGGAAAAGAAAGCAGGTGATGGTATGGTAATCGGCATTATCGGCGGCGGCGCTTCGGGTATGGCGGCGGCGCTCCAGGCAGCGGAAAACCAAAATGCAGAAATCCATATTTTTGAACGGCAGGCCCGGCTGGGAAGAAAGCTTCTTGCCACAGGCAACGGCCGGTGCAATTTAACGAACCTACACAGCGCCGAGGGCGGCTATTTTGGGGAAGACCCGGATTTTGCAAGGGCGGCAATCGCCTGCCATACCCCGGAGGAAACCCTCGCTTGGTTTAAGAGTCTGGGGCTTTACACGGTGGCGGAAAGCACCGGGCGTGTCTATCCCTACTCAGATCAGGCAAATTCCGTGCTGGATATATTGCGCTTTGCCCTCCAAAAACCGAACATTTTTATACATACTTCTTGGGAAATTACCTCCGTTTGCCGGAAAAACGGAAGATTTATCTTAGAAACCCCGGAGGACCGCTTTGCCTGCGATAAGCTGATTATCGCCTGCGGCGGTGTTGCGGGCAGTAAGCTGGGCGGCACGATGTGGGGCTATAAGCTTCTTTCCAAATTCGGGCATAAGGCAACAAAGCTCCGCCCGGCGCTGGTGCAGCTGCGCACCGATTGGCAGGGGATGGCCGCCCTCAAGGGCGTGCGGGCAAACTGCCACGCCGCAATTTTCCGGGACGATACTCTGTTTTCCCAAAGTGTCGGGGAAATCCAGTTCACGGAAAACGGCATTTCCGGCCCGGTGATTTTTGAAATTTCAAGAGATGTGTGCGCGACCCCCGGCGATTGGGTCTGCCGGCTGGATCTGCTTCCCCAAATGGGGGAGGAGGAACTCTTTAATGCCCTGAAGCTGCGGAAAAATTCCCAGCTTCCTGCCGAAGAATTGCTTACCGGAATTCTCCATAACCGGCTGGGTCGGGTGCTTGTAAAAGTATCCGGCATTGGCGGTGCTGCGCCCATTTCTGCCCTTACGGATACACAGCTGCAGGCGGTGTGCAAGGCGGTAAAGGGCTTTGAAATATCCCTTACCGAGCCTATGGGAATGGACAGCGCCCAGGTTACTGCCGGTGGCGTGTACACCCAGGATTTTAACCCGGAAACTATGGAAAGCCGCATTGTGCCGGGCCTTTACGCCTGCGGCGAGGTGCTGGATATTGACGGCGCTTGCGGCGGCTATAACCTGCAGTGGGCGTGGAGCTCCGGCAGATTGGCCGGGCAGAGCGCAGGAGGGAAACAGGAATGATTCGTCTACGGGAAATCCCACTGCCCCCGGAGCATAATATCGCCCAGTTAAGCTTTGAGGCCGCCCGGATGCTCCGGGTTTCTCCCTCCAAAATCCGCAAGGTTTCCATTGTCCGCCGCAGTGTGGATGCCCGGAAAAAGCCGGATGTGAAAATCGTCTATACGGTGGATGTTTCAGTAGAGGGCAGTGAGAATAAAATCTTAAAGCAAAGCGGCTGCAAGCGGGCGTCTGTCGCCCCCGTCAGCTACTATAAGCCGCCCCGGGCAGCCCGGGAGCTAAACACCCGCCCGGTGGTGGTAGGCTTCGGGCCTGCGGGTATGTTTGCGGCGCTGGTCCTTGCGCTGGCAGGACAAAGACCCCTTGTTTTGGAACGGGGCGAGGATGCTGCTTCCCGGAAAGAAAAGGTGGATGCCTTTTTCGCCGGGGGCAAGCTGGACCCGGAGAGTAATGTGCAGTTCGGTGAGGGCGGCGCCGGAACTTTTTCCGACGGCAAGCTGAACACCGGGGTCAATAATCCCCGCATCGGCTGGGTGCTGCAGCAGCTGGTTAATGCGGGAGCGGGGGAGGATATCCTCTTTGATGCCAAGCCCCATGTGGGTACGGATGTGCTCCTTACCGTGGTGCAGAATATCCGCAGCCGGATTATAAGCCTCGGCGGCGAGGTGCGTTTCGGCGCAAAGGTTACAGATTTTTCTGCCGAGAACGGCGTTCTCACCGGCATCACCGTAAACGGCACAGAAAAAATCCCCTGTGAAAAGCTGGTGCTCTGTATCGGGCACAGCGCAAGAGATACCTTTGAAATGCTCCACAGCCGGGGAATTCCCATGGAGCCCAAGCCCTTTTCTATGGGCGTGCGGATTGAGCAGAAGCAGGTATCCATCGACAAAGCCCAGTACGGCGCAGAAAATCCGGCATTGCCCCCGGCGAGCTATAAGCTGGTGCGCCATTTGGAGAACGAAACGGTGTATACCTTCTGTATGTGTCCCGGCGGCTTCGTGGTGGCGGCAGCCAGCGAGGAGGGCCGGGTGGTAACCAACGGTATGAGCTACGCAGACCGGGCGGGGGAAAACGCCAACGCCGCCCTTCTCGTTACCTTAAACCCCAAGGACTTCCCCTACGAGGGGGCGCTGGGAGGAATGGTGTGGCAGCGGGAGATTGAAGAAAAAGCCTATAAGCTCTCCGGCAGCTACAAAGCCCCAGCCCAAAAGGTGGGAGATTTCCTCCGGGGCGTTCCCTCTGCCGGAGCGGGGGCGGTAACGCCTACCTATCAGCCGGGGGTTTGCTGGTGCGATTTGCACACCGTCCTGCCGGAGAAAATTACCACGGCGCTGAAAACCGCAATTCCCCTTTTGGATAAGGAGCTCTCCGGCTTCGGCGACGGGGAGGGGGTACTCACCGCCCCGGAAACCCGCAGCTCATCCCCTGTGCGGATTGTGCGTGGGGAGGATAAGCAGTGCGTCAGCCTTGCGGGTCTTTATCCGGCAGGCGAGGGCGCAGGCTACGCCGGCGGCATTATGTCCGCCGCCATCGACGGCACCCTCTGCGCCGAAGAAATCCTTAAGTAATAAAAACCCGGGTATCAGAAGATACCCGGGTTTTTTGCGTAAATATAGATAAAAATCAGGATTTGCAGGAGAAATATACAGGGAACGCCTATTAAAAATTTTATTTTCTGCGTTTTGTGGCGGCAAATCCGCATACCTAAAAGCACCCCCACACTGCCGCCTAACAGCGAAACTGTCAGCAGCACCCGCTCGGGAATCCGCCATAGATTTTTCCGTGCCTTTTGCTTATCGGCAAGCATAAGAAGAAAGCCTGCCGCATTGATTAGTAACAGGTATGGTACAAGTATTTCCATAGAAAACCTTTCAGAGAGGGTGTTTGATTTGAAAAAGCTACTGACGATTTTTGCCCTTGTCCTGCTTCTTAGCGGCTGCGGCGCACAGGAGACCTTTGAAACGCTGGGGGATGTGTATGCCCCGCAGGAAAATCCTGCCAAAAAGGTGGCGGTGCAGCTGCCCGAAAACGCACTTTCCCAAACCATTTCCGGCACAGAGGGAAAGCTTTACCTGTGCGATGGCTATACGGTGGCGGTGCAGACGCTCCCCGGTGGGGATGTAAGCCGCACCGTAAGGGAAATCTCCGGCTACGACCGGGATAAACTGAGCCTTGTGGAAACGAAAAAGGATAGCGTAACCACCTTCCACTTGGCTTGGAGCAGCGCCGGCGAGGGCGGCGACCAAATCTCACGGGCGGTGATTTTGGATGACGGCAGCTACCATTATGCGGTAACCGTAATGGCTGCCTCCCGGGATGCGGGCGCGCTTTCAGAAACGGTGCAGGAGATTCTCCGCTCGGTTACCCTTCATACTGATTGAGGGCGTCCCGGCACAGCTTCTTACAATCCTCTGCCACCGACAGGGGGTGGAGGATTTTCGCCTTATCGCCAAAGCCGATGACCCAGCTTAAGAACATAGGGGATACCACCACTTTTGCCAAAAAGGTAAAGTGCTCCTCTCCGTCGGGAATGAGCATCGTGTCTTTCCCGAAGCGGTCAATGACCACATTGATGAGGGAGCGGTGGAAACGCATTTTTACCTCTGCGGTCTCGCCGCCGAACATTTGAAACATTTGGTTTGCATACCGGGCAAGACCGCCCTCTGTAAGCTCCGGGCAGGGCAGCCGATTTTCCGCCGACAGGGTAATATCCGCCATTCTGTCCACCCGGTAGGAGGTAATGCCGTGGCGCTGGGAAAAGGCAAGCAAATAGCAGTTTTCGTGATCCTGATACAGGCCGTAGGGGCTGGCGGCATAAGGGCCTTCCCGGTACTGGCGCTGACCGTTTATATTCCAGTCAAAGTAGCGGAAGGAAATCTGCTTATTTTGGGCGATGGCTTCCTGAATACCGTCCACATTGTAGTAGATGGTCTCGTTCATACTCTTGACCCGGCCGGAAACCACCACATTGCGGCGCACAAGCCGGGCGTCCTCTTCGTTGCACTGGGCGCAAAGCTTTTCAATCAGCTCCCGGGATTTCTTTTCCGTTAAGTACCGGCTGGATTGTACCGCATCTATAAGCAGCTTTAATTCCGGCAGCTCGAAAATCCGGGAGGCGATGTAGTAGCCGCCGTTTTTACCGGGCATAGCCACGATATCCACGCCGTAATCCTGCAGGGCGGAGATGTCGGAATACACCGTCTTTCTATCACAGGAAATGCCTTTCTTTCCCAGCATATCAATGAGTTCTGCGGCTCTCACGGGTTTCTTCTCGTGGGAGTTTTTTTGCAGGTATTCCCATATGTAGAGAATTTTCAGCTTTTGATTGTCGGATTTCGGCATATTGATCCCTCCTTGCAGGAATATTATACCATATTTTGGGAAGTTGGCAACATTGCATTTTTTCTTTCCCTATGGTATAAATAAGAAAAGGAGTGGATGTAAATGCTAAATATCGGTTGCCATCTGTCTATATCGGCAGGATATCTTTCCGCAGTAAGAGTTGCAAAATCTCTCGGCGCAAATACTTTCGCATTTTTTACCCGGAATCCCCGGGGCAGTCAGGCCCGGATGGAAGACCCGGCAGACAGTGCCGCCGCCGTGCAGGCGATGAAGGAATTAAATTTTGCCCCGCTCGTTGCCCACGGCGCATATACGATGAATTTATGTACTGCAGAGCCCTCTGCCCGCGCCCACGCCGCTTCCATATTAAAGGACGATTTGCGGCGTATGGCAGCGCTGCCGGGGAACTATTATAATTTCCACCCGGGCAGCCATGTGGGGCAGGGCACGGACACCGGCATCAGCCAAATCTGCGATGCTCTGAAGGCGGCGCTCGCCCCCGGCTATCCCGTTACGGTACTTTTGGAGGGTATGGCAGGCAAGGGCAGCGAAATCGGCGGCCGCTTCGAGGAGCTGAAGGCGATTATCGACGGCGTAGGCAGCGACGATGTGGGCGTGTGTTTAGATACCTGCCACGTGTACGATGCGGGCTACGATATTGTAAATGATTTAGACGGCGTGCTTTCGGAATTTGACCGGGTTGTGGGCCTTGACAAGCTGAAGGCACTGCACTTAAACGACAGTAAAAATCCTTTCGCCAGTCATAAGGATCGCCACGAGCTCATCGGCAGCGGCAGCTTGGGACTGGAGCTGTTTCGCAAGGTGGTTAACCACCCGGCGCTAAAGGGAAAGCCTATGATTTTGGAAACCCCCAACGAGCTGCCCGGCTACGCCCGGGAGATTACCCTTTTGCGGAGCTTGGAAGAATAAAAGGAGGTGCAGGCGATGCTTGCCGGCACAACTGTATATGCAAATGTGCTCATTGCCATCGCCCGGTATGTAGCGCCCGTTTTGGGGGCAATCGTGCTTCTGCGCTGTATAAAGCCTATGCTTTTCTTCCGGAAAGAGCCGGAGGTATGGGGCTGGCTTTACCGGGAGGACGGGAAGAAAATTCCCCTGACCCATTGGGAAACGGTCATCGGCAGAAGCCGCCGCAGCGATGTATGCATCGACGACCCCAAGGTCTTAAAAACCCACGCAGTCCTCACCCGTTACGATGACGGCAGCTGGACAGTTACGGCAGTGGGAGATGCCCCGGTATTTTTGGGCAAAAAGCAAGTGGATATTGCCGTTTTGCAGGAGGAGGATGCCCTTACTTTCGGCGATACGGAAATGATTTTCACCCCCATTACGCCCCTGCAGGAAAAGCACCTTGCCTCTCTGCGGACAAAGGCATCCTCTGTGGCGTACAGCTTTTTCTCCCTGATGGTACTCACAGCCTTTCAGCTTCTTTGCGCCTTGTGCTACGGCGTCAGCCGCCCGGAAACGGCAGGCAGCGCCTTTTACGGCTTCGGGGGCATTGTGGTTTTTCAGTGGCTGATGATGTTTTTCTATTTCTCCATCCGGCGAAGCGCCTTTGAGGCAGAAACGCTGGCGTTTTTCCTGTGTACGCTGGGAATGTGCGCCGTCTGCGCCGTTGTGCCCGGGGAGGCAATTAAGCAGCTGTTTTCTATGGGACTTGGCATCTGCCTGTTTTTCTTTATCGGCTGGGTGCTCCGGGATTTACAGCGGGCAAAAAAAGTCCGCAGCGCGGCGGCAGTGCTGGGCGTATGCTTTTTGGTCATTACACTGCTTTTTGGCACGGAGCATTACGGCGCAAAAAACTGGCTGATGCTCGGCGGCTTTTCTTTCCAGCCGTCGGAACTGAGTAAGGTCTGCTTCGTCTTTGCCGGCGCTTCGGCGATGGACAGGCTCACCGATAAACGGAATCTTTTCGGATTCATTGCCTATTCCGTCCTCATCTGCGGCTGCTTGGCACTGATGAACGATTTCGGTACGGCACTGATTTTCTTTGTGGCCTTTTTGGTCATCGCCTTTCTCCGCTCCGGCAGTGTGGGGACGGTGGCTCTGGCCTGTACCTCTCTGGGCTTTGCCGGTGTGGTGGTACTGAAAATCGCTCCCCACGCCCTGAAACGGTTCGCCACCTGGCGAAACATTTGGTCAGACCCTGTGGACAAAGGCTTCCAGCAGACCCGGGCGCTGATGTGTATGGCATCCGGCGGCTTTTTGGGACTGGGCGCAGGCAGAGGCTGGATGAAAAACCTGTTCGCTGCCGATTCGGATATGGTGGTTGCCACCTTAAGCGAGGAATGGGGCTTTTTCTTTGTGATTATGATGGTGCTGGCGATCGTTTCGCTGGCGGTATTTGCGGTACGCTCCGCTTCGATGGGGCGCAGCAGCTTCTATGTCATCGGCGCTTGCACCGCTGCCGCAATTTTGGTGGTGCAGGCCACCCTCAACGCCTTGGGGGCGGTGGATATTCTGCCTTTTACCGGCGTAACATTCCCCTTTGTGTCCAACGGCGGCTCCAGTATGCTCTGCGCTTGGGGACTTCTTGCCTTCATTAAGGCAGGGGATACCCGGCAAAACGGCTCCTTTGCCGTTCCGCTTTTGAAAAAGAGGAGGGTAGAGGATGAATAGAATTGCAAAACGCAGCACCGTCGCCCTGATTCTGTGCGCTGTGCTTCTTTTAGGCTTCGGAGCGTTCCTGTTTGAATTTTTGGCAAACGGAGAAAAATGGGCCCTCTATCCCGGCTCACCCCACGTATATAACGGGGGAAACATCGGCTGCGGCACGATCTGCGACCGGGAGGGGAATGTGCTTTTAAAATTGTCTGACGGGCGCATTTACCACGAAGACCCGCTGATCCGGCAGGCAACCGTCCACTGGCTGGGGGACAGGCGTGGCAGTGTAAGCGCCCCGGCTCTTTCCCACTATGCCTCTCAAATCGTCAGCTACGACAGGCTCAACGGCGTGTATATTTACGGTAGTCAGGGAAGCACTGCCCATATGACCCTGTCTGCCCAAATGCAAAGGGCGGCCCTTGCTGCCTTGGGAGATGCCCGGGGTACGGTGGCGGTAATGAATTACAAAACAGGGGAAATCCTATGCGCCGTATCTACCCCCACTTTTGACCCGGATGTGCCGACTGCAGAAGTGGAGAGTATGTACCTCAACCGCTTCACCCAAGGGCTTTATACCCCCGGCTCTATTTTTAAGACTGTAACCTTGGCGGCGGCGCTGGAGGAAATCCCGGAGCTTACAAAAATGCTCTTTACCTGCACTGGCACGATCCCCTATGGCGTAAACCAGGTAACCTGCCAAACCGTCCACGGCACCCAGACGGTGCAGGATGCTTTTGCGAACTCCTGCAACTGCGCCTTTGCCAATCTTGCGGATATGCTGGGGAAAGAAAAGCTTACGGCCTACGCAGAAAAATTCGGCGTTACGGATTGCGTAACCTTCGACGGCATCACCACCGCAAAAGGTAGAATAGACCTAACGGATGCGGCGCCTGTCAGTGTGGCGTGGAGCGCCGTAGGGCAGTACACGAATCTTGTAAATCCCTGCGCCTTTCTGAAATTTATGGCTGCGGTGGCAAACGACGGCGTAGGGGTATCACCCTATGTGGTTTCCCAAGTCCGGGAGGGCTACGACACCCACTACGAAGCAGCCATAGTCCCCGGCGAGCGGATTCTCTCTTACGAAACGGCATCACTACTGAAAAGCTATTTAAGAAATAATGTAAAAGCCAAATACGGCGATGAAAACTTCTCCGGTTTCTCCGTGGGCGCCAAAACCGGCACAGCCGAGGTAGGCGAAGGCAAAAACCCCAACGCAATGCTCAGCGGCTTTGTAGATGACGAGGGCTACCCTCTTGCCTTTATCATCTGCGTGGAGGAGGGCGACACCGGCAGAAGAACCTGTGTTCCCATCGCGGAAAAAGTCCTTGCGTCCGTAAAAGATGCACTGGGATAATGGACAACACCCCCTGCATAAGGTAGTGCAGGGGGTGTTTTTATGTGCCGACAAAACCAACTGTTTGGCTTCTGTCTGATGTCCTTTGGCCTGGGCGTACTGGTAGGCTTGGGGCTGGAGGGAGGCTTTCTGTGCTGGTGTTTGGGAATCGGGCTGATTCTGGCAGGAATTTGCGGCCTCGGGCGAAAATAAATGGCATAACCTTGTCCGTATCCGAATAGGATACAGTACAATACCGGATAAGGAGTGATTCGCTTGGAGTTGCAATTTGAGAAAAAAGACCTTCGGTGCTTGCGCCGGGTGGCAGACCAGGTTATCTACGGGGAGCAGACCCAGGAGGTGCGGCTGCCTGACGGGATGGAAGATATCGGCAGTGTGATTTCCGCCTGGGGGCAGGTAATTCTGCGGAGCAAGGAGTGGCACAGGGGCGGTATGAGCATCTCCGGCGGCGTAACGGTTACGGTACTCTACGCCGGGGAGTCCGGCGGCAATCCCCAGCACTTGGAGGCTTGGCTGCCTTTCCAGATGAAATGGGATTTCCCCGACCCGGGACGGGACGGCAGTATGGTAGCTTGGGGATTTTTGGAAAGCTTGGACGCCCGCTGCCTTTCTGCCCGGAAGCTGATGCTCCGCGCCAATGTGGGCGTTTGCGCTCAGGCCTTCGTGCCGGATAGAGTACAGCTCTGCGTGCCGGGAGAAAACGAACCGGGCATCCAGCTGAAAAGACGCACCTACCCCGTGGAATTGCCCACCGAAGCTGGGGAGAAAAGCTTCGAGCTTACGGAACACCTGCGCCTGCCCGCCTCTGTGCCCCAGTGGCAGCAGCTGGTGCGCTGCAGCCTTGCACCGGTGGTTTTGGAGCAGAAGGTGATGGGCGATAAGCTGGTATTTCGGGGAACTGCCCAGGTGCATACCCTCTACGAAGACGGGGAGGGGAAGCTTCATAGCTGGGATTTCCCTGTTCCTTTCTCCCAATTCGGGGAGCTGGAGGAAGACTATGACGAAAGCGGACAGGGAAGCCTTACCATGGCGGTTACCGCTTTGGAAATGGATATAGAGGGTGAGGAAGGGGTATTAAAGGCGGGACTCACCTGCCAGTATGTACTCTCCCGCCGGGAGCTTTTGGAGGCTATAGAGGATTGCTACGGCACCCAGCGGCAGGTAACGCCTAAATGGGAGAGCTTCACACTGCCCTGTATTTTGCAGAGAGAAACCTATCACCTAATGCCCCACTGTACGGTGGAGGGTCAGTTTGCCCAAGTGGCAGATACCGCTACCTATCCCTGCCCGGGACATATGCAGTGGGAGACCGGGGAGTATATCACCTCCGGCTGGAGTCAGGTGCTGGGCTATGACGAAAGCGGTGCGCTTTGCGGCGGCACGGCTCGCTGGGAGTGTGGGATTCCTATGGAAACAGACCCAAACACAAATCTGCAAATCTATCCCTGCCTGCCGGGTACGCCGGAGCTTACGCCCATTCCCGGCGGCATGGATGTGGAAGATAATCTCACTGTCAGTCAGGTGGCGGATTGCCAGCAGGAATTTACGGTGGTATCGGCACTGGAGGTAGGGGAGAAAATCCAGCGGGATCCCGGTCGCCCCAGTTTGATTCTCTGCCGGGCAGGGGAAGATGGACTGTGGAATTTGGCAAAAAGCTGCGGCACTACGGTGGAAGAGATTCTGACTGCAAACAACCTGCAGCAGGACCCTGCCCCGGACAGAATGCTTCTCATTCCAATCGCATAAGAAGAAAGGGACTTATTGCATTTCGCAATAAGTCCCTTTTCGGCGGAAAGTCGCATTCGGGGAAGAATGACCGCCTGAAAACAGAATAAAGGAAATGCTTTGGAGGATACAAGGGAAAACTGTCGAATTTTTCTGTTGTCTTTTTTAGAAAAAAGTGGTACAATGGAGAATAGAAAAAATGGTAAGAAGGTGCACTTTTATGACGAAAATCGATATTTATTCCGGCTTTTTAGGCGCAGGCAAGACTACCCTCATCAAAAAGATGCTGCAGGAGGTCTATGCCGGGCAGAAAATTGTGCTGATTGAGAACGAATTTGGCGAAATCGGCATTGACGGCGGCTTTTTGCAGGACGCAGGCGTGGAAATTACGGAGATGAACTCCGGCTGTATTTGCTGTACACTGGTGGGCGATTTCAGTAAGGCCCTGCAGGAGGTGCTGGAAAAGTTTTCGCCCGACCGGGTGGTGATTGAGCCCTCCGGCGTAGGTAAGCTTTCCGATGTGATTGCGGCGGTGGAAAAGGTCGACGGCGTGGAGGTTGCCTACAAGGTAGCCGTGGCGGACGCAGGAAAAGTAAAATCCTATATGCGCAATTTCGGCGAATTCTATAATAACCAAATTGAATCGGCTTCTGCCATCATCCTTTCCCGTACCCAGAATATGCAGGAGGAAAAGCTCCATAAGGCAGTAGAACTGATTCGGGAGCATAACCCGGCTTGCGTGCTGATTACCACCCCTTGGGACGAGCTTTCCGGCGCACAGCTGAAAGAGGCGCTGGAGGGAACAGATACCTTGGCAAATACCCTCAAGGCGCTGGAAGAGGAGCACCACTGCTGCGGCCATCACCACCACGAGGAGGAGCACCATCACCACGATGAGCACTGCGGCTGCGGCCACCACGAGCACCATCATCACCACGCCGACGAGGCATTTACGGCTTGGGGCGTAGAAACTGCCAAGAAATTTACCCGTGAGGAAATCGAAAATGCCCTGCATATGCTGGACGAGGGCGTGTGCGGCACTATTCTCCGGGCGAAGGGCATCGTCGCCTGCGCTGACGGAGGCTGGCTCCACTTTGACTATGTACCCGAGGAGCACAATTTGCGTTCCGGCAGTGCTGGAGTCATCGGCAAGCTTTGCGTCATCGGTGCTGAAATTTCCGAAGCAAAAATTGCAGAACTTTTTGGAGTGTAAGCTATGAATCCCATTCCTGTCTATGCCTTCACCGGCTTTTTAGATTCCGGCAAGACCAAATTTATTCAGGAAACCCTGGAAGATCCCCGATTTAATGTCGGAGAGCGCACACTTCTGCTCATCTGCGAGGAGGGTGAGGAGGAGTACGACATCTCTCCCTATCCCCATAAAAATGTATATATGGAAGTGGTCAATCAGGAAACCGTTACCACCGAGGAGCTCCGTGCCCTTGCGAAAAAACACAAGGCGGAGCGGATCGTGGCGGAGCTGAACGGTATGCAGATTGTGGGCAATTTCTACAGCCGCTTCCCCGAAGAATGGACCATTGCCCAGGAGATGATGTTTGCGGATTCCACCACCTTCCTTGCCTACAATGCCAATATGCGCAATTTAATGATGGACAAGCTGGTGGGTGCACAGATGGTGGTCTTTAACCGCCTCAAGCCCGGCGCAGACATTATGCCCTACCACAAAATCGTCCGGGCAGCCTCCCGAAATACAGACATTCTCTATGACTATACCGACGGAACGACTCAGTTCGATGAAATTGAAGACCCGCTTCCCTTTGATTTGAACGCCCCGGTGATTGAAATTGCCGACAGCGACTATGCCCTTTGGTACCGGGATGTTACGGAGCAGCCCCAAAAGTACGATGGCAAAACCGTCCGCTTTAAGGCGCAGGTGGCAATGCTCCGGCGCTTCAAGGAGGGGATGTTCGCCCCCGGTCGGTTTGTAATGACTTGCTGTGAGGACGATATCCAGTTCTGCGGCGTACCCTGTAAATTCCCCGGTGCAAAGAGCCTTGCGCCCCGGAGCTGGGTAACGGTGGAAGCCACCGTTTCTGCAGAAAATCACCCGCTTTTCGGCGGCAACGCCGGCCCGGTACTGACGGCGCTTTCCGTAGGGACAGCCGAGCCTGCCATCCCCGATGTAGCAACATTCTAAACGGAAAGGAGTACGGCTATGTATCAGCCACTTGCAGACCTGCTGCGCCCCCAGACCTTGGACGAAGTCTACGGTCAGGAGCATATTTTGGGCGAGGGCGCAATTCTTCGCCGCTTGGTGGAGTCCGGCAATGTGCCCAATATGATCTTCTACGGCCCCAGCGGCACGGGAAAAACCACGGTGGCGAACATTATTGCCAAGCAGACGAACCGTACTCTCTACCAGCTCAACGCCACTACCGCTTCCACGGCAGACATTAAAAATATCGTTGCCCAATTAGATACCTTTATGGCACCCAACGGAGTGCTTTTGTACCTTGACGAGATTCAGTCCTTTAATAAAAAGCAGCAGCAGTCCCTCCTTGAATACATCGAAAACGGCAAGATTACCCTCATTGCCTCCACCACGGAAAACCCCTATTTCTATGTATTCAACGCCATACTCAGCCGGTCTACGGTCTTTGAATTTAAGCAGATTTCCGCCGAAGCCAGCCTGAAGGCCATAAACCGGGCGGTAAAATACTTGGAAGGGCGCAATGCTCTCACTGCCCAGCCGGAGGAGGGGGCGCTGCAGTATATCGCAGGCGCTTGCGGCGGTGATTTAAGAAAAGCGATGAATGCGGTGGAGGTGCTGTTCTCCGCCGGTGTTCCCAAAGACGGCGTACTACCTCTGACACTTCAGGATGCCAAGGTGGTTACCCAAAAGAGCGCCATGCGGGCAGACCGGGACGGGGACAATTTCTATGACCTTCTGTCTGCTCTGCAAAAGTCCATCCGTGGCTCTGACCCGGACGGGGCGGTGCATTACCTTGCCCGGCTTTTGGAAGCGGGGCAGATGCAGGCGGCCTGTCGGCGGCTGATGGTGGTTGCCGCCGAGGATGTGGGGCTTGCCTACCCGATGATTATTCCTATTGTAAAGTCCTGCGTCGATATGGCGCTGATGCTGGGTATGCCCGAAGCACGGATTCCCCTTGGGGATGCGGCAGTGCTGATGGCGACCTCTCCCAAGTCTAATGCCGGACATATTGCGCTGGATGCGGCGCTCAGTGATGTGCGTAAGGGCAAGGGCGGGGATTTCCCCCGGCATTTACAAAATGTCCACGCCGATACCTATACGATGGAGCGGGAGCAGGGGTATAAATACCCCCATGATTACCCCCATAGCTGGGTACAGCAGC
>JAZSKZ010000028.1:0-2797 GCA_045535135.1 Faecousia sp. | reverse complement strand
AGACCGCTTGGCCTCCGACTTTGCCTTTCAGTCCTCCTGCTCTGTTTCGGCGAGATAACGCCTCTTCAGTGTATTCAGCAATTGCGGATAAAGCTGGCAGCTCATGCCGCCGTCCACGATCAGCTCCGTGCCGGTGATGTTCTTGGACAGATCTGTGCCAAAGAACCAGCAGGCGTTGGCTATGTCTTCAAAATCGGAAATATCGCCAATGGGGGTGAGGCTTCCGTTTACGATCTGCTTACTGCCCATGTTCACCCATCTTTCCGTCTTGATTGTGCCGGGAAGCACCACATTACAACGGATGCCGAAAGGACCAAGGTCCTCCGCCAGCGCCCGGGTCAGGGCGTTGATGCCGCCCTTGGAGGCGGAGTAGGCAGCCCGGTTGGGGATCGCCCGGTAGGCGGTGTTGGAGCTGACAAATACCACGGAGCCGCCGCCCTGCTCACGCATACGGATGGCTGCCTGGCGGATGATGGTGAAATTCCATACCAGATTGGTTTCAAATACCTCCTGGAACTCGCTGACGGGAACAGTCCAGAAATCCTGGCCTGCTGCCGGGTCCTTGGGATTGAAGCCTAAATTTGCGGCATTGAGGATCACCGTGGCAACAAATCTTCCGGTTTGATCAATGTCCCGGAAAATATCCACCACTTGCTGCTCGTTGCGGATATTGCATTCATAGCCCTTGGCAAAAATGCCGTAGGTGCCGCTTAAAACCTGGGCAGACCGCTGGGCATCGTTGCCTCTGCGGCTGGTGATGAAAACATCCCACCCTTGTTTGGCAAAAACCTCTGCGATCCCATAGCCTGTGCCGCTATGTGCGCCGGTTATAAAAACAGCTTTTTTCATCTGCGTCGCTCCTTAAAAATAGAATTCTGTTTTGGCCGGCCGAATGTCCGTCAAGGCGCCAGTATAATGTCTGAGGGTGTGGGGCTGATAGGGATGGCGCAGGCAGGCCTCCTCATCGATCTCGATGCCAAGACCGGGCTTGTCGGGAATGGTGATGTAGCCGTCTGCGTAGGTAAGCGCTTCGTTGGTCACGTTCTTGCGCCAATCCACATCACTGTACATGATCTCCAGAATGGAGAAATTGGGGCAGCAGGCAGCGATCTGCAGGGTAGCAGCATTGGCCACCGGGCCGGAGGGGTTGTGGGGCGCGAAGGGAATGTAATAGGCCTCTGCTACGGCGGCGATCTTCTTAAGCTCCATAATGCCGCCGGCGTGGGAAATGTCCGGCTGGATGTAATCCGCCGCGCGCATTTCGAAAAGGTCCTTGTATGACTTCAGGGTATAAAGACGCTCGCCTGCGGAGATCGCCACGGGAGACTTGTCCCGCACGGCCTTCAGCGCTTCCAGATTGTCGGGAGGCGTAGGCTCTTCAAAAAGCATGGGCTTAAACTGCTCCAGCTCCCGGGCAATCTTGATGCCGGTGGGAACATTGAAGCGGCCGTGGCCTTCGATGAGCAGATCCACATCCTTACCTACCGCATCTCTCACGGCTGCTACACATTCCAGGGCGGTGGTCAGATCCTTGTTGGAGATCTCCAGATAGGATTTTCCGAAGGGGTCCCACTTCATGGCGGTAACGCCTCGCTGCACGGCAATTTTTGCCTTTTCGCCAAATTCCTGGGGCGTCTTTGCACCGGCAAACCAGCCGTTCACATAGATCCGCACCTTGTCATTCACCTTGCCGCCCAGCAGCTGATATACGGGAACGTTTAAGGATTTGCCCAAAATATCCCAGAGCGCCATTTCCACTGCGGACAGGGCGGACATTAAGACTGCGCCGCCACGCCAGTAGGCGTCCCGGTAAATGTCGTGAAAATGCTTTTCAATATCCAGGGGGTTCTTGCCCACAAGATATTCCTTGATATGCTCCACCGCGCCGATGAGGGCCTTTTCCTTGTACTCCAGGGTGGCTTCGCCCACGCCGTGGATGCCTTCGTCTGTATAGATCTTAACAAACACCCAGTTGGTCCGGAAGCAATCCACCGCAAAGGTTTTGATATCTGTTACTTTCATAGTCCGCTCTCCTTATCTTTGCACTCTGCCGGAGGCATCGCCGCCGGCCAATTTTTCCACTTCTGCCACGCTGACCCGGTTAAAATCACCCTCGATGGAGTGCTTCAAGGCCGATGCTGCAACGGCAAATTCAATGGCATCCTGAGAGGATTTTCCCGTCAGAAGACTATAAATCAGGCTGCCGCCGAAGGAGTCGCCGCCGCCTACCCGGTCCACGATGTGCAAAGGATAGGACTTGGAGAAATAGCATTCCTTGCCGTCATAAAGCATACCGGCCCAGTGATTGTCGCTGGCGGACACCGAGGTGCGGAGGGTGATGGCAACTTTTTTAAAGCCGAAGCGCGCTGCAAGCTGCCGGGCAACGGAACGATAACCCTCGTGGTTCAGCT
Organism: Faecousia sp.; assembly: GCA_045535135.1. Classification (GTDB taxonomy): domain Bacteria; phylum Bacillota; class Clostridia; order Oscillospirales; family Oscillospiraceae; genus Faecousia. Next base: position 386 of record JAZSKZ010000028.1, on the reverse strand, counting down.
TGCCGCCGCGGATATCCGTGTCCTCTGCCTCAATACCGAAAACATCCTTGGCGTCTTCCTCGTTGGAAATGCAAACATCCACATACTGGCAAAGCTCGGTCATGGCCCGGTTGGCCTCCTGGCGTGACCAAAGCTTGCCTCTGTAGTTTAGGTCGCAGGAGATCTGCAGACCCTTTTCCCGGGCCTTTTTGCAGGCCTCCTTGCAGATGTTCACAAGATTTCCCCCAAGAGCCGGGGTGATGCCGGTGAAATGAAACCAATCTGCTCCCTCAAAGATCTGATCCCAATCAAATTCCTCCGGAGAGGCCAGGGAGATGGCGGAGTTTTTCCGGTCGTAAATGCAAACAGAGCCACGCTGGGAAGCACCCTTTTCCAGGTAATAAATG
>JAZSKZ010000052.1:0-3991 GCA_045535135.1 Faecousia sp. | reverse complement strand
AAGCGGTCTTAGGAAGACAAGTGTTAACTACAACTCCTTGGCTCACAGAACGACATGGCTACGATCCGACTTGTGCAGATGTTCGATACCGAGCTGGAGGCCTTCACCGCATACTGTAAGATGTACCCCAACAATGCCACCTTGCTGGTGGATACCTATGATACCTTAAAATCCGGCATCCCCAACGCCATCCGTGCCTTCAATGAAGTACTGAAGCCCATGGGCATTACCAAGTGTGGCATCCGTCTGGACTCCGGCGATATGGCGTACCTGACCCGAAAGGCAAGAAAGATGCTAGACGATGCGGGCTGGACGGAGTGTAAGATTTCCGTATCCAACTCTCTGGACGAGTATCTGATTGCGGACCTGCTCCATCAGGGCGCAAAGATTGATATGTTCGGCGTGGGCGAGCGGCTGATTACCGCAAGAAGCGAGCCGGTATTCGGTGGCGTATATAAGCTGTGCGCCGTAGAAAACCCGGACGGCACCATTCAGCCGAAAATTAAGATTTCCGAAAATGTGGGCAAAATCACCACCCCCCATTTTAAGAAATTCTACCGCTTCTTCGGCAACGATACAGGCAAAGCCATTGCGGACTATCTGTGTGTCCACGACGAAACCGTAGACGACAGCAAGGACCTTGAAATCTTCGACCCGGAAGCCACTTGGAAGCGCAAGACGGTCTATGACTTTACGGCAAAGGAAATGCTGGTGCCCATCTTTAAGGATGGCGAGCTGGTTTACAAGTTCCCCACGCTGGACGAGGTGCGGACATACTGCCTAGAGCAGGTGGATTCCCTGTGGGATGAAGTGAAGCGCTTTGACAATCCCCACACCTACTATGTAGACCTTTCCCAAAAGCTGTGGGATATTAAATACACCCTGCTTAAAAACCGCAATAAGAAATGAAAAATGCAAAAGCCATTGCATTAGGCGGCGTACTGGGCGCACTGGCGGTTACGGTGATGTTTTTAGGCGGCCTTGTGCCGCTATCCACCTATATCTGCCCCATTTTGTGCACACTTCTTGTGCAGACCGTGCTGATATTTTGCGGCGGACGGATTGCCACCAGCTGGTATTTTATGGTTGCCTTTCTGTGTCTTTTAATGGGGCCGGACAAGGAGGCATCGTCGCTGTTTGCCCTCATCGGCTACTACCCGATTATAAAGCCCAAAATAGAAAAGCTGCCCCTGCCCATACTGTGGAAGCTAATGCTGTTTAATACGGTGATTGTGGTAATGTATACCGTGATGCTGGCAATTTTCGGCTTTGAGCCGCTGCTGTATGAAAAGAATCTCATCGGGTATCTGACCTTAGGCATCACCGTTTTGCTGGGCAACATCACCTTTTTCCTCACAGATAAGCTGCTGGATCGCTATGCATTTAAAAAACGCAGAAGGTAATTCCTTCTGCGTTTTTTCTTATGTGCGGTTTCGTTTCAGCCGGTAAAGAGCGATATAGCCGAGGGTTAACAGCGCCGTGGAAATTGCCAGTACCAAGAACATTCCCAGCTGGGGAACCTCACTTCCAAAGAAATAAAGGTTACAGTCGATGGCGTCCCGGATCGCTTCGATAATCTCGGTGGGGTAGCCTTGGGCGGCCATTTCCCGGAAAGGACCTTGCATGGCGTGATTTCGCAAAAGGGCAGTGCCGTAAGTGCCGGGGAGGAGGGAAACCACCTTTTGCAGCGCCACGGGGAAGTTGGAAATGGGCATATAAGCGCCGCAAATAAAACCGTAGCCGGAGCTTACGATTGTGCCAACGGCCGAAGCCTGTCCATTGGTGGATAGATTGCAGATAATCAGGGAGGCCAGAGCATTGCCAAACAGAACCAGAAGCAGCACATCTCCTATAAGCAGCAGAATGTCTGCAAAAGTCATATACCATCCGGTAAAAGCAAGGTAGATAAGTCCTGCGCCCAGCGCGCAGAAGCAGATAATCAGGGTAACAAATACGCTGGAAGCGAAGTAGCTGCCTGCCAACACGCCGCTGCGCACCGGGCTGACGGTCAAATCCCGCCGTGCGCCGCTGACCTTGTCCTGTACCATCAGGAGGTTAGAGCAGAACACCACGGTAATGCAGCTGACTGCCAAAAGGGAAGAAAGCAGTTGACCGCCTACGATGCCGTTTATCAGCTTATCGTCGATGGGGAAGCCCTCCGGGAAGGAGGACATAAAGGCATCCTTGTAGACCTTCGCCAAAAAAGTGGCATAAAGCACCAAGAGGATAAGGGGCGTAATGAGTGAGGTAACAAACATACTCTTATCCTTGAAAAACAGCTTGTTGTTGCGCTTTGTCAGCGCCCAAAATTCTGTCATTTTTCTGCACCTCCTGCCATATTTCTGCCAGTTACCGCCAAGAACACATCGTCCATTTTGCCCTTTGTAATTTCAAAGTCTTTAAAGAGGGCGGGGTTTTTGAGAATTAACTCTGTGGCAGCCGCCGTATTTTCCACCGTAACGGTAAAGCCGTCCCGAACAGGGGAGTAGGGAAGCGATAGTTGGGAAACCTCTGCCTCTGTTACGCCATAAAGGGTGATATAGTCCCGGGTGTAGGCGTTTTTCAGCGCTAAGGGCGTACCTTCGGCGGCAATCTGCCCCTTATCCAGTATGACAATATAATCTGCCTGGGCAGCCTCCTCCATATAGTGGGTGGTGAGGAAGACCGTAAGACCCTCCTCCTTTTGGAGGGTGGTGATTACATCCCAAAGCCGCTTCCGGGTCTGGGGGTCAAGGCCGGTGGTAGGCTCGTCCAGAATGAGAATTTCCGGTCTGTGGAGCAGCGCCCGGGCAATATCGATCTTCCGCCGCTGACCGCCGGAAAGCTTGCCTACCGTGCGCCCGAGAAGCTCCCCGAAATCCAGTAGTTCCTTAAGCTCCTGCAGGCGCTTTTCAAAGGCTTCACCTCGGATGCCGTATAAAGCCGCCCGGCTTTTTAAGTTGTCCAGCACGGTAAGGGGCATATCCAGTACGGAATTTTGGAAAACCACGCCCAGCAGCCCGGCGATTTCCCGGGAAGCTGCTTCCCGGCCCTCTCCGCAGATCAGTACCTGACCGCTGTCCTTTTGCAGCTGCCCGCAGAGAATGGAAATGGTGGTGGATTTGCCTGCGCCGTTCTCTCCCAAAAAGGCAAACAGCTCGCCCTTTTTTACGGAAAAGCTTAAATCCCGCACGGCGTGGATATCCCCAAAGCTTTTATTTAAGCTGTGAATTTCAATGATTTTTTCCATATCACGCACTCCTTTGCGAAATGTAGGTATACATTAAATCAGCGCCGATTTCATTTAGCATTTTAAGAACCTCCGGCAGGCTTTTTTGGATACCGCCCTGAAGAATCATAGAAACCAGTCCATGGGAATAAATCAGCATCGTTTCCATAAACTTTCCGGCGACTTCTTCTGTGCAGCCGAACTGCTTTGCAAAGGCTATACGGCGCTTTTGAGCAGAAACCGGGTCAAAGCTGCCGCCGAGGCCGCCAATAGCTTGAAGCTTCTTCTCATCAGCGTGGAGAAAACGAATCAGATTGGGCTCTTCATAGGCCATACGGATGTAGCCTACACCCACAGCACCGTATTCCTCTAAGGGATTTTCGGAAGGGAAGGATACCTTGCGGTTGGCGTATTGAAGGGCATACTCAAAAACCTCGCCCCGAAAGGCTTCCATATTGCCGAAGGCCCAGGAGATGGTCTGGGTGGAACGCTCCAGCTGGGCGGCAACGTTTTTGATATTCATCTTTTCGTGCCCGTCCCGGATAATTACCTGCAATGCTGCATCTAAAATCCTTTCTCTGGGTAGCTGTACTCTCGGCATATCAATCCCTCCTGAAATGTAAATGCGTTTATGTAAATACGTTTATATTATAATCAAAAATCAAGACCTTGTCAAGATAAAAATACGGGCTCGTGATTGCTCACGAACCCGCATGGTTTATTATTCAGTGGTGTAGTTGTCGAAATAGCCTTGGATATAGACGATGGGGGTGCCCTTGTCGC